>NZ_JASCOO010000039.1:0-36638 GCF_029959485.1 Stenotrophomonas sp. PS02301 | reverse complement strand
GGGCGCCCAGGCCCTTTCCGGCAAATGGCCCCCGGCGTCGGCCTGCGGCCGCCCCCTCCTCCTTTATTTTGCCTCCAAGGGCATGGGCGCCCAGCGCCCGACCCACCGACCAGCGCCCCACGCTTGGCTTCCCCCTGCTTACCGCACGCCGAGGCCCGTAGCGGCCGGTATGCCCCTGGGCAAAGCACAGGAGGAGGCCGCTCCGCGGCCTGGGGACATTTGCCAAGGGCACACGCGTACAGCTGACAAAAAAAACCCCGGCATTGCCGGGGTTTTTCATGTGTGGCTGCGCCGGGATCAGGCCGCCTTTTCCAGCGTGGCCATATCGATCACGAAGCGGTAGCGCACATCGTTCCTGGCCATGCGCTCCCAGGCCTCGTTGACGCTCTTGATGTCGATCACTTCCACATCGCTGACGATGTTGTGCTCGGCACAGAAGTCCATCATCTCCTGCGTTTCGGCCATGCCGCCGATCGCCGAGCCGGTGATGTGCTTGCGGCCGAACATCACCGAAGCGCCCATCAGCGGCGGATCCAGTTCGGTCAGCACGCCGACCAGGCACATCGTGGCATCGCGCTTGAGCAGGGACATGTACGGGTTGGTGTCGTGGCTGACCGGGATGGTGTTGAGCAGGAAATCGAAGCTGCCCGCATGTGCCTTCATCTGCGCCGGATCGCGCGAGACCAGCACCTCGTCGGCCCCCAGGCGCTTGGCATCGGCACCCTTTTCCGGGGTGGTGGTGATCATCACCACGGTGGCGCCCATCGCCTTGGCGAACTTCACGCCCATGTGGCCCAGGCCACCCAGGCCGATCACGCCCACCTTCTGGCCGGGGCCGACCTTCCAGTGGCGCAGCGGCGAATAGGTGGTGATGCCGGCGCACAGCAGCGGCGCGGCGGCCTTGAGGTCGAGCGTTGCGGACACCTTCACCACGAAGCGCTGCTCGACCACGATGTGGTCGGAGTAACCGCCGAAGGTCGGCTGGCCGCTCTCGCGCTCGGTGCTGTTGTAGGTGAAGGTCGCGCCCTTCTCGCAGTACTGCTCCAGGTCTTCATCGCAGGCGGCGCAGTGGCGGCAGGAATCGACCATGCAGCCGACGCCGGCGAAGTCGCCGACCTTGAAGCCGGTGACGTTGGCGCCGACCTCGGTCACGCGGCCGATGATCTCGTGGCCCGGCACCATCGGGAACTTGGAACCACCCCAGTCGTCACGGGCCTGATGCAGATCGGAGTGGCAGATGCCACTGAAGAGAATCTCGATGCGCACGTCATCGGGACCGGCCGGGCGGCGTTCGAAGGAGAACGGCACCAGCGGTGCGGTCTGGTCGTGCACCGCATAACCATGGGCGAGGGACATGGGGGAATCCTTGGCAGGTTTGTAGAAAGGCGCTTTACAATACGCCCCGATCCCGTGCACAGACAGTCAGGATATCGGCATGATTCATCAAGTGAAACGGGATAATCATGGCCACTGACAACCTGACCCATCTGGCAGCCTTCGCCGCCGTGGCCCGCCACCGCAGCTTCCGCAAGGCGGGGGCCGAGCTGGCTCTGTCCACCTCGGCGGTCAGTTATGCGATACGCGCGCTGGAAGAGCGCCTGGGCGTGGGCCTGTTCCACCGCACCACCCGCAGCGTCGCCCTCACCGAAGCCGGCCAGCGCCTGCTCGAACGCCTGCAGCCTGCGTTGGGGCAGGTGCATGACGCGCTGGAGGAGATGAACCATTTCCGTACCGCACCGGCCGGCCTGTTGCGCATCAATGCCACCCGCGCCGCCGTCCAGACCCAGCTCGGCCCGCGCTTGGCGAAGTTCCTGCTGGCCCATCCGGATGTGCGTCTGGAGCTGGCCCAGGATGACGGTCTGGTGGATATCGTCGCCGGCGGTTACGACGCCGGTGTGCGCCTGCATGAATCGGTACCCGAAGACATGGTCGCCGTGCCGCTCGGGCCGGCACTGCGCGGCTTGATCGTCGGTGCGCCGGCCTACCTTGAAGGACGAGAGATACCCCGGCATCCGCGCGATCTGATCCGCCACGAGTGCGTGCGGTTCCGCTTCGCCAGCGGCCATCTGTACAAGTGGCAGTTCGAACGCGATGGCCAGGCGCTGGAAATCGATGTGCCGGGGCGACTCACCCTCGGCGATCAGAACACCATCCTGCAGGCGGTGGTGGACGGGCTAGGGTTGGCCTACGTGCTGGAGGATTCCGCGCGTCCGTATCTGGACGACGGTCGGCTGGTCGCCGTGCTGGAGGACTGGAGTGAACCGTTCGCGGGCTTTGCGGTGTATTACCCGCGGCAGCGGCAGATGTCATCCGCGCTTCGGGCGTTCATTGATCTGCTGCGCGGGTAGGTCAGCGCCTGGGCCTGCCAGGCTGATGCCACGAACGGGTCAGCAGCGCAGCCTGCGCCAACCCAGTGCAATGAGACTCACGGCAGCAGCCACGAGCAGCGCGCCGGCAACCGTCTGTCCGGCCGCGTATCCATCGGCATAGGCCGCTGCCTGTCCCGTGGTGCCTGCGAGCGGCGATGACAGCACATGCATGGCGCGAAGCAGCAACGCACCGCCGGCAAGGAGGAAAAGGTAAGGGAACACTGCGCGTCGCGTTGGCATCCGAAGGTGAACCTGCATGGCAAATGTGATGTCGTCCATGACGCCGGCTGGCACGTGCGGCGTTCTGCCTGGATTGTTCATGTCAAGCGGAACGCCTGTCAATGGCCTGGATGCTTCGATCCTGTATACTCACCCCCAGTATAGTTAACTGGCCTTTGCCCCATGCCCCATTCACCGCAGGAAAAAAAGCGCGTTCTCGCCCGGGTCCGTCGGATCCGTGGTCAGTGCGATGCGCTGGACCGCGCGCTGGAGGCCGGGGCCGAGTGCGGGCCGGTGCTGCAGCAGATCGCCGCAATCCGCGGTGCCGTCAACGGGCTGATGTCCGAAGTGATGGAAGCGCATCTGCGCGAAGAGTTCGGGCAGCCGGCCCAATCCGATGCGCAGCGCGACGAGCGCGTGCGCGAGATGAGCATGCTGATCCGGTCCTACCTCAAATGAGTGCGCGGACGACCGCGTGCTGCCACATTCTGTTCCCTGCCTTGGAGTGCTCCCCATGAAATCCCGTGCTGCCGTTGCCTTCGCCGCTGGCGAACCGCTCAAGATCGTCGAGATCGACGTCGCTCCGCCGCAGAAGGGCGAAGTGCTGGTCAGGATCACCCACACCGGCGTCTGCCACACCGATGCGTTCACCCTGTCCGGCGACGATCCGGAAGGTCTGTTCCCGGCCGTGCTCGGCCATGAAGGTGCCGGCATCGTGGTCGAAGTGGGCGAGGGCGTCACCAGCGTCAAGCCGGGCGACCACGTCATCCCGCTGTACACCGCCGAGTGCGGCGAGTGCCTGTTCTGTACCTCGGGCAAGACCAACCTGTGCGTGGCCGTGCGCGCCACCCAGGGCAAGGGCGTGATGCCCGATGGCACCACCCGCTTCAGCTACAACGGCGAGCCGATCTACCACTACATGGGCTGCTCCACCTTCAGCGAGTACACCGTGGTGGCTGAAGTGTCGCTGGCCAAGATCAATCCGGAAGCCAACCCGGAACACGTCTGCCTGCTCGGCTGCGGCGTGACCACCGGCATCGGCGCGGTGCACAACACCGCCAAGGTGCAGGAAGGCGATTCGGTGGCGGTGTTCGGGCTGGGCGGCATCGGCCTGGCGGTGATCCAGGGCGCGCGCCAGGCCAAGGCCGGCCGTATCTTCGCGATCGATACCAACCCCTCCAAGTTCGAACTGGCCAAGCAGTTCGGCGCGACCGATTGCATCAACCCGAAGGACCATGACAAGCCGATCCAGCAGGTCATCGTGGAGATGACCACGTGGGGCGTGGACCATACCTTTGAATGCATCGGCAACGTCAACGTGATGCGCGCGGCGCTGGAATGCGCGCACCGTGGCTGGGGCCAGTCGGTGGTGATCGGTGTGGCCGGCTCGGGCCAGGAAATCTCGACCCGTCCGTTCCAGCTGGTCACCGGCCGCTCCTGGAAGGGCACGGCCTTCGGCGGCGTCAAGGGCCGTACCCAGCTGCCGGGCATGGTCGAAGATGCGATGAAGGGTGACATCGAGCTGGCCCCGTTCGTGACCCACACGATGGGCCTGGACGAGATCAACGACGCGTTCGATCTGATGCACGAAGGCAAGTCGATCCGCTCGGTTGTGCATTTCTGAGCCACTACGGGCGGCGCGTGGTCCGCGCCGCCCCTACGGAGAATCACCATGGAACGCATCGAACATCGCGCCGCATCCGGCGGTTGGCAGGACGTGTACCGCCACACATCGCAGGTGCTGGGCTGCGACATGAACGTCGCCGTGTATCTGCCGCCGCAGGCTGCCACGCAGCCACTGCCGGTGCTGTACTGGCTCAGCGGGCTGACCTGCAACGAACAGAACTTCATCACCAAGGCCGGTGCGCAGCGCTACGCCGCCGAGCATGGCGTGATCCTGGTCGTGCCGGACACCAGCCCGCGCGGCGATGACGTCGCCGATGCCGAAGGCTACGACCTGGGCAAGGGGGCGGGTTTCTATTTGAACGCCACCGAGCAGCCGTGGGCGGCGCACTACCGCATGTACGACTACGTGGTGGAGGAACTGCCGGCATGGATCGAGGCGCATTTCCCGACGACGGGCGCGCGCAGCATCAGTGGCCACTCGATGGGCGGCCATGGTGCGCTGGTGATCGCATTGAAGAATCCGGGCCGCTACAGGAGCGTCTCGGCGTTCTCGCCGATCGTCGCGCCGACCCGCGTGCCGTGGGGCCAGAAGGCCTTTGCCGCGTACCTCGGCGAGGACCGCGCCAGTTGGGCGGCGTGGGATGCCAGCGAGCTGGTCGCCACCGCGACCGAGCGCCTGCCGTTGCTGGTGGACCAGGGCGGTGGTGATGAGTTCCTCGACACCCAGCTGCAGCCGCAGTGGTTGCAGGCGGCCTGCACGGCGGCCGGTCATCCGCTGACGCTGCGCCTGCAGCCCGGTTACGACCACAGCTATTACTTCATCAGCAGCTTCATCGGCGAGCACATCGCGCATCACGCCAAGGCGTTGCACGGGTGATGCCCGCCCAACGGCCACGCGGGAGCGTGGCCGTTGCGTCGCTCATTGGCGATCGTAGGAGAACTGGATGCCGGCAGTGCCGCCCGTCTGGATGAAAAGATCCATGAACGCCGGCACCGTGTCCTGGCGCTGCCAATCGCGCTGCAGCTCACAGAACAGCTGAGGCACGCTGATCATCCTGCCGCCGGCCTGTTCGATGCGGCGCAGGCCCGCGTCATGCGCGGCCAGGGAGGTGCCGCCAACGGCATCGACCACGACGTACACCTCGTAGCCCTCCTTCAAAGCATCCAAGGCGGGGAAGGTCAGACAGGCTTCGGTCCACAGGGCGGTCATGATCAGCTTGCGGCGCCCGGTGGCCTGCACCGCTTCGCGGAACGCGGTGTCTTCCCACGCGTTGATCGTGGTGCGGTCGTAGGTGGGATGGTCGGCCAGCACCTTGCGCAGCTGCGGAATCGGCGGTTTGTTGAGGCCGCTGCGCACATTGACCGTGGAATGCACGAGCGGCAGCCCGTAGGCGACGGCGGCCCTGGCGGTGCCGACGATGTTGTTGACCAGCAACTGCCGGTCCATCGAGGCGATCGAGTTCACCTGCACCGGCTGGTAGTCGATGATGATGAAGGCGGCGTTCTGCGGGGTCAGCAGGTGATCGGTGACAGGGTCACGGATGGGTTCGCTTGCCATGGGAATACTCCTGGGCGTGGGGAGGCCGCTGGGCGGCCGGGTCATGGCGATGGCAACGACCATCGCCATGGAGGACGGGGGATGCGTCAATCGCGCTGTGAATCCAGCACTTCGCCGGGATCACGTGTGCGCGATCTGGCCGAAGCGGCCGCCATTGAAATCGGCGAAGGCCTGGCGGATGTCGTCCTGGCTGTTCATCACGAAGGGCCCATAACCGACGATCGGCTCGTCGATCGGTTCGCCACTGAGCACCAGCACCGTGGCATCGCTGTTGGCCTCGATCCGCAGGGCGCTGCCATCGCGATCAAGCATCACCAGCTGCGCCTCGTGCACGGCCTGGCTGCCATTGACCTGCACGCTGCCGCGCAGCACGACCAGGGCGACGTGGCGCCCCTCGGGCACCGGCAGGTGGGTGCTGTGCCCCTGGAGCAGCCGCAGGTCCCACACATCCATCGGTGTGAAGGTGCGCGCGGGGCCACGCTGGCCGTCGAACTCACCGGCGATCACGCGCACGCGGCCCGCCTGGTCCGGCAAGGCCACCGACGGAATCTGCCCGTCCAGCAGGGTCTGGTAGCCAGGCGCGGCCATCTTGTCGTTGGCCGGCAGATTTACCCACAGCTGCACCATCTCCAGCGTGCCGCCGGTGCGGGTGAAGGCGGGGGAGTGGAACTCTTCATGCAGGATGCCGGAGGCGGCGGTCATCCACTGCACATCGCCCGGGCCGATGGTGCCGCCGGCGCCGGTGGAGTCGCGATGCTCGACCTCGCCCTCATAGACGATGGTGACCGTCTCGAAGCCGCGGTGGGGATGCTGGCCAACGCCGCGGGGCTGCGCGGCCGGGGTGAACGCCATCGGACCGGCGTAGTCCAGCAGCAGGAACGGGCTGACCTGCTGGCCGTGGCTGGAATAGGAAAACAGGGTCCGGGCCGGGAAGCCGTCGCCCACCCAATGCGCCTTCGGGGCGCTGTAGATGCCGAGAATCTTCTTCATGTCGTACTCCTCCGGGGCCAGGCCCCTGTCTGATGGAGGAGATGATGGATTCAGGACACTGGCGCCGGTAGTCGGCAGAATCTATCCTCATAGTCCTATCTGGTGAACGCTGGTGGCGGCCGTGCAGGATCTCAATGACCTCTACTATTTCGCCCAGGTGGTCGATCACGGCGGTTTCGCGCCGGCGGGGCGGGCGCTGGGCGTGCCCAAGTCGAAACTCAGCCGCCGGGTGGCGCTGCTCGAAGCGCGGCTGGGGGTGCGCTTGATCCAGCGTTCGACGCGGCACTTCTCGGTTACCGAGGTCGGCCAGACGTTCTACGCGCACTGCAAGGCGATGCTGGTGGAAGCCGAAGCTGCCCAGGAAGCGATCGAACTCACCCGCAGCGAGCCGCGCGGCATTGTCCGGGTGGCCTGCCCGGTCGCGCTGCTGGACACGCGTGTCGGCGAGATGATCGCGGCCTTCCTGGCGCAATGCCCAGGGGTGGAGATACAGCTGGATGCCACCAACCGCCGGGTCGATCTGATTGCCGAGGGCATCGATATCGCGATCCGGGTGCGGCCACCGCCGCTGCAGGACACCGAGCTGGTGATGCGTGTGCTGGCCGAGCGCAGCCAGTGCCTGGTCGCCAGCCCGGCGTTGATTGAGCGGCTGGGCCTGCCGCAGGTGCCGGCCGATCTCGCCGCACTGCCGAGCATGGAACTGGGCCTGCCGCAGAACGAGCACGTCTGGAATCTGTTCGGCCCGGACGGCACGCGCGCGGACATCCATCATCGGCCGCGTCTGGTCACCCGCGGCATGCTGACCCTGCGCGCAGCCGCGGTGGCGGGCGTGGGCGTGGTGCAGCTGCCGCGGATGATGGTGTGCGACCAGATCGCCGCAGGCACGCTGGTGCATGTGCTGCCCGCGTGGGCGCCACGGCGGGAGATCATCCATGCGGTGTTCCCCTCACGGCGCGGACTGCTGCCCTCCGTACGCGCGCTGATCGATTTCCTGGCGGAACGTTTCCAGCAGCTCGAGGAAGAATAGCCGCCGCTGCCCGGCGCCCTGCCGCGCGCACGCCGTCAACGCGGGATGAATTGATCCCCAGGTGCCGGGCAACCTTGTATGTTGGTCGCAACGCCGCATCGGAATGGGACGCCGCATGGTGGTCTGGCTGTCGGTGCTGTACCTGCTGTGCCATGGCATCGCGCTGGTGCTGCTGCCCGCGCATGCGCTGCCGGTGTCCTATGCGTTCCTGATCGGGGCGCCCCTGCTGGCAGGGCTGGCCTGTGTGTGGCGGGGGCGCCGCAGCGCGTCGATCGTCGGCTGGGTCGCGATGGCGCTGGGCATGGGGTTGTGGGCGGCCGGCATGGTGCTGAACATGTATCAGGAGGTCGGGCGCGGCAATGCCGATGCGACGCCGGGGCTGAGCATGCTGCTGTATGTGCTGTACGGCGTGCCGCTCACGTTCGCGATGGCCCATCCCCGGCAGGAGCCGTGGTATCTCAGTCTGATCGATGCGCTGCTCGCGCTGCTGCTGGGCTACCTGTTCTTTGTCTACACCTTCTCGTTCGCCACGCTCAGCGATGCGGGCGAGGACGGGATCGCACACCTGCGGCTGATGTTCGATGTGGAGAACATCTTCATCGCCGGCTTTGCACTGCTGCGCTGGCGGGCGAGCGAAGATCCCTCGCGGCGCGTGTTCTTCCGCACGTTGTGCGTGTTCGCCTGGGTGTACCTGGGCGTTGCCGCGTACATCAACCATGTCGAGACCGAGGACAGCTACGGCGGCTTGGGCGATCTGCTGATCGATGTGCCGTTCCTGTTGCTGGCGATCATGGCGCTGCGGCCTTCCCGAGGCAGTGAAGTGCGTGTGCCGCGCGCGCTGGTGATGGCCGTTCGCGCCGGGAGCCCATTGATCCTGGCACTGTCGTTGATGGTGGTGTCGGCATTGATGGTCCGCGAGCATCCCTATCTGGCCGTGGCCGGGTTTGCATTGGCCACCGTGGGGTCGGGCCTGCGCAGCGTGTTGATGCAGATGCGTTCGTTCGCGCGGCAGGACCAGCTCGATGCGCTGTCGCGGATCGACAGCCTCACCGGCCTGGCCAACCGACGCCAGTTCGACCAGAGTCTGCGTGACGCGTGGGAGCGGGCGCGGCGAAGCGGGCAGGGCATTGCGCTGCTGATGGTCGATATCGACTGCTTCAAGGCGTTCAACGACCGCTTCGGGCACCCGGCCGGCGATCAGTGCCTGCGCCTGGTCGCTGCAACGTTGGCGGGGTGCGCGGTGCGCAGCACGGATCTGGTTGCCCGTTATGGCGGTGAGGAATTCGCCGTGGTGGTGGCATCGACGCCGCTGGAGGGCGCCCCTGCACTCGCCGAGCGCATGCGCCATGCGGTGGAGCAGCTGCAGTTGCCATCGGCTGAGCCGGGACGACCGGTGACGATCAGCATCGGCGTCGGGACCGTGCCGAGGGTGTTGGAAGCTGATCCTGCCGAGCTGCTGGCGGCGGCGGATGCCGCGCTGTACGCCGCCAAGCGGGGCGGGCGCAATCGGGTGGACGCGGGCGGCGAACCGGGCTGAGCGCGATCAGCGCCCGCCGCCGGGCCAGGGCACGGCCGCGGCCGATGGTTGACCGCACGCCGGGGTTCGCTCAGGCATCGCCACCGCGCACTTCCACCAGCACCGGGCAGGGCGCATGGTCCACCGTCCATTGCCCTACAGAGCGGTCCAGCAGGCGTTCCAGCCGCGACAGGTGGCGATGGCCGATGACGATCAGGTCGCAGCCGTGCTGGCGGGCATGGTCGCAGATCACCTGCGCCGGCTCGCCGGCCGGGTGGTGGCCTATGCCGTCGATACCGCGCTCGCGCAGGCTGTTCAGGGCGGTGGCAAGCAGGCGCTGCGCCTGGTGGACCTGGTCATCGGCGGCCGGATATTCGGCATGGTCGGCGCGCGGCGCGTCATCGGCCAGCGCGAAGGCGGGGTCCAGCACGCACAGCAGGTGCAACCGGGTGGAAGGCCCTGCCAGCGACCCGGCCAGGGCCAGTACCTGGGCGTGCTGTGGGCCGCCATCCAGGGCGACGAGGATCTTGGTGAACATCGGCATTCTCGGCAGAGGGGGCGCTAGGGTGGCGCACCGTCGGCGCTGGACCCATGCCGTGCGCCGCAGCGGAGCCGTGCGTTTGGCGCACCAATCCGGGTTTTGGATTGCAGTAAAGTCACCGCCACACGTTGAAGGTGATACTGCCGTGACCATGCCCGATCTGAACCTGCTCATTGCCCTGGATGCCCTGATCGAGGAGGGCAGCGTCGTGGGCGCGGCGCGGCGGATGAACCTCAGTGCCCCGGCGATGAGCCGTACCCTGGGCCGCATCCGCGAGGCGATCGGCGATCCGGTGCTGGTCCGCGCCGGCCGTGGCCTGGCCCCGACCCCGCGCGCGCTGCAGCTGCGTGAGCAGGTGCGCGGGGTGATCGAGCAGGCCCACCTGGTCTTCAACGCCGGCCGCGAGGTCGACATGCTGACGCTGGAGCGCACCTTCAGCATCCGCGCCAACGATGTGTTTGTCGGCACTTATGGGGGCCGCATGCGCGAGCTGTTCAAGGCGCAGGCGCCGTGTTCGGTGCTGCGGTTCGTGCCCGAGGGCGATGGGGACGACGATGCGATGGCGCAGGGCCGGATCGATCTGCACATCAGTGCTGTCAGCAAGCTGAGCGCCGATACCAAGGTGCAGAACCTGTTCAGTACCTCGTTTTTCGGTGCCGCCCATGAGGGCCACCCGATCTTTGCCGGGGAGATCACTGCCGAGCGCTTCGTGGCCTTCGACCACATCGCCGTATCGCGCCGTGGCCGCTGGTATGGCCCGATCGATGAGGACCTGGAAGCACTGGGGCTGACCCGGCGCGTCGCGCAGATCATGCCGACCTTCCACTCGGCGATCTTCGCCGCGGCCGATTCGGACCTGATCCTGCCGCAGATGCCCAGCGTGATGCTGGGCCGGCTGGAACGCCTCGGGGTGCCGCTGCGCCTGTTCGAACTGCCGATTCCGGTCCGCAGCGCGATTGTCGTGCAGGCATGGCATCCCCGCCTGGACAGCGATCTGGCGCATCGCTGGCTGCGTCGCAGCATCAAGGCGATGTGCGACGCGGAGTCCACGCAGGCCTGACGCACTGCGGCCACGGCCGCCTGCACGGCAACCGGTGAGGCGTGCGTGGGATGCACGCCAGCGATGGCCGGCGCAGCATTTTTCGCAGCATCGGCGCTGCCTAGACTGCCGCTCCCCGTCGTGGAGTGGCCCCATGTCCGTGTTGTTCCCGCTGCATCCCCGATACCCGGGTGGTGTTCGATGACTGCTGTTGCCGCCCCGTTGCCGGCAGCAACTGCCGTGCCAGCTGCACCGCCTGCGCAGGCGGTGTTTGGCCTGCGTCTGGCCGTGGGCCTGTGCGGCGTGCTGCTGGCTGTACTGATCTCCGGTATCAACGAAAACGTCACCAAGGTCGCGCTGGCCGACATCCGGGGCGCGATGGGGTTCAGTGTCGATGACGGCAGCTGGATCATCGCGCTGTACACGGCGATGTCGGTCAGCGCGATGGCGTTTGCGCCGTGGTGTGCGGTGACCTTTTCGCTGCGCCGCTTCGCACTGGTGATGATCGGCGCCTTCATGGTGCTGGGCGTGCTGTGTCCGTTCGCACCGGATCTGCCCTCGTTGCTGATCCTGCGCGCGCTGCAGGGGCTGGCGGGCGGCGCGCTGCCACCGCTGCTGATGAGCGTGGCGCTGCGCTTCCTGCCGCCGGGCATCAAGTTGTACGGCCTGGCCGGCTATGCGCTGACGGCCACGTTCGGGCCGAGCCTGGGCACACCGATGGCCGCGCTGTGGGTGGACTACGTGGGGTGGCACTGGGCGTTCTGGCAGATCGTGCCGTGGTGTGTGGCCGCGCTGGGCATGGTGGCCTGGGGCCTGCCGCAGGACCCGCTGCGGTGGGAGCGTTTCGCGCAGTTCAACGGGGTCGGCCTGGCGCTCGGGTTCCCTGCGCTGGTGATGCTGGTGATCGGCCTGGTGCAGGGGCCGCGCCTGGACTGGTTCGCCTCGCCGTTGATCTGCCTGCTGCTCGGCGGTGGTACCGGCCTGTTGGCGCTGTTCTTCTACAACGAATGGTCGCACCCGCTGCCGTTCTTCAAGCTGCAGCTGCTGGCCAACCGCAATCTGAGCTACGCGCTGATCACGCTGGGTGGCGTGCTGTTCGTGCTGTTGGCGGTGATCATGATTCCCTCCAGCTTCCTGGCCAAGGTGCAGGGCTACCGGCCGCTGCAGACCGCGCCGATGCTGCTGTGGGTCGCTTTGCCGCAGCTGATCGCGCTGCCGCTGGTGGCGACCCTGCTCAATCAGCGCCGGGTGGACAGCCGCTGGGTGCAGGCGGTCGGCCTGGGCCTGCTGGCGTTGGCCTGTGGCCTGGGTGCGCAGCTGACCACCGATTGGCACCGCGACAACTTCGTGTGGCTGCAGGTGATCCAGGTCATCGCCCAGCCGATGGCGGTGCTGCCGCTGCTGATGCTCGCCACCGGCAGCCTGGCGCCGACCGATGGCCCCTTCGCCTCAGCGTGGTTCAACACCGTCAAAGGCTTCGCCGCGGTGCTCGCCGGTGGCCTGCTCGAGGCGGTCACCACCGCGCGCAGCCATCTGCACTCGACCGCGCTGGTTGACCGGATCGGCAACGCGACCTGGCTTGATGTCACCACTGTGCCAGGGCTGGGCGCACGCCTGCATGCGCAGGTGGTCGCGCTGACCTCGGCCGATCTCTATCTCCTCGTCGCGTGGGTGGCGGTGGCGCTGATCGCGCTGATTCCGTGGCTGCCCACACGCATGTATCCGCCACGTCCCGTGGCTTGAATTCAAGGAATTCCCCTGTGTCCCTGCATCGCAACTCCGTTCCCTTCGTCATCGCTGCCGGCCTGCTGCTGCTCGCCGGTGGCGCCGGGTGGCTGCTGCACGATGGCCGCCATCAATCCACCAACAACGCCTATGTCACCGCGGACTTCACCGTGGTCGCGCCGAAGATCGCGGGCTTCGTCAGCGAGGTCTGCGTGCAGGACAACCAGACGGTCAAGGCCGGCGATGTGCTCGCGCGCATCGATGACCGCGACTATCAGGTAGCGCTGGCGGCCGCGCGTGCCGATCTGGCCAATGCACGGGCGCAACTGGCCAATGCGCAGGCCGCGCTGGCGCAGCAGGGTTCGGTGATCGATCAGGCCCAGGCCAGTGTGGACGTCAGCCGCGCCGAGCTCAGCCTCGCCCAGGCCGATCAGCGCCGCTATCACGCGCTGGCCAGCGACGGTGCCGGCACCGTGCAGAACGCACAGCAGGCGCAGTCGCGCCAGGCGGTGGCCAGCGCGCATCTGCAGCAGGGCACGGCCGCCGTGCTCAATGCGCGTCAACGCACCGCGCTGCTGACCGCCAGCGTGCAGTCCGCGCAGGCCGCCGTGCAGCGGGCCGACGCCGCACAGGCCCGTGCCGAACTGGATCTGTCGCATACCGAGCTGCGTGCGCCGATCGATGGCATGGTCGGCCGCCGCGCGGTGCGCGTGGGCGCTTACCTCACCCCGGGCACGCCGGTGCTCGCGGTGGTGCCGCTGCAGCAGGCATTCGTCGTCGCCAACTTCCAGGAAACGCAGATGACGCGCATGCACGCTGGACAGCGCGTAGACGTGCAGGTGGATGTGTTCCCCGGCCAGCCGCTGCACGGCCGGATCGACAGCATCGCCCCGGCCACCGGGGTGACCTTCGCTGCGATCGCGCCGGAGAACGCCACCGGCAACTTCACCAAGGTGGTGCAGCGGATACCCGTGAAGATCGTGCTCGACGAAGGCCAACCGCTGGCCGGCAAGCTGCGCGCCGGCATGTCGGTGGAGGCGCGCGTGGATCTGGACAGCGGCGCGCGTGGGCTGCCGGGGGAGGGCGCATGATGATGCGGCAGACGTTGCGCCTGATGGCGGGCAGCGCGCTGTGCACCGCACTGGCCGCCTGCACCCTCGGCCCGGATTTCGTGCGGCCCGAGGTCAACCTGCCAGTGCAGTGGGAGGGCAGCGTGATCACCTCGGCGGCCTTCGCTGATGACGCGGCGTGGTGGAACGGCTTCGAGGATCCGCTGCTGGCGGCACTGGCGAGCCAGGCCATGCAGGCCAATCTGGATGTGCAGCTGGCCGCCAACCGCGTCGCGCAGAGCCGCGCGCTGCGCGGAATCAGTGCCGCCGACCGCGCCCCGGCCGTCGGCGCGACGGTCGGGGCCACCCGTGCGCGCAACAGCGAAGTGGGGTTGAACGATCCGTCCGGCAATGCCGGGCGCGAAGTCTACGGGCTGTTCCAGGCCGGTATCGGCCTGAGCTGGGAGCTGGATCTCTGGGGTCGTGTGCGGCGCCAGGTGGAGATCGCCGATGCCCGCGTGCAGATGGCCAACGAAGACTGGCACGCGGTGCAGACCGCGGTGATGGCCGAAACCGCCGGTACCTATCTGCAGCTGCGCGCGACGCGTCAGCTGCTGGCGATCACCGAGGACAACCTGCACATCGCCCGTGACGTGCAGCGGCTGACCCTGGCCCGCCAGCAGCAGGGCGTGGCGACCACCTTGCAGGTGGCCAGTGCGGCCGCACAGGTGGCAGCGCTGGAGGCGCGGGTGGCGCCATTGCAGCATCGGCAATCGCAGCTGCGCAATGCACTGGCCCTGCTGCTGGGGCGCTCACCGCAGGCGCTGGACGCACAGCTGGAAAACGCACGGCGCGATTGGCCGGCATTGCCCGGCATGGCGGCTGGCCTGCCCAGCGACCTGGTCGAGCGCCGCCCGGACATCCGCCGCGCCGAAGCGGCCCTGCACGCGGCGACGGCTGGCATCGGTGTGGCCAAGGCCAACTTCCTGCCGCGCATCACCCTCACTGGCGATGCCGGCTTCCAGGCCAAACAGCTCGACGACCTGGACGGCTGGAACGCCCATCGTTTCAGCATCGGTCCGGCGATCAGTCTGCCGATCTTCCAGGGCGGCAGGTTGAAAGCGAACCTCGCTCTGAGCCGGTTGCAGCAACGCCAGGCCGCGCTGCAGTTCCAGAAGACGGTGCTGCAGGCGTGGCACGATGTGGACGATGCGATGGACGGTTACAGCGCGGAGCAGCGACGCGGGCAGGCGCTGCAGGTGGCGGTGGAGGAAAGTGATCGTGCCTTGGTCGCTGCGCGTCGTCAGTACCAGGAAGGTGTGATCGACATGCTGGACGTGCTGACCACCCAGCGCATTGCGCTGGACAACCAAGCGGCGCTGGCCGGCAGCCAGGCGGCGGCCGCGATCGCCCGGGTGGATCTGTATCGCGCGCTGGGCGGTGGGTGGGACGATGGCGATGCCGGCGCGGCGCTCGCTGGCAGCGCGTCGGCTGCCAGCGGGGCGGGCAACATGGCTCAACGTACGTTGCGCAGTTCCCAGTGACTGCCGGCCAGCATGCGCAGGCGCTGCTTGAACACGTCGCTGTCGATGCTGGTGGTGGCGCAGAGGTTGATCCGCAGATCATCCTGCGCGCCGGTCACGGTAGCGGCCGGATCGGTCACGCCCCACTGCGGGTCGACCGCGTCGGGATCGTCCTGCTTGGCGCGCCAGCGGTCGAACAGCACCGTGGTACGCAGGGCAGTCTGAAGTTCCTCGGCCAACCCTGCCGCGCCTTGGGCGTGGAAGGACAAGTCCGGATCGTTGCCGCGTGCCTTGGCCGGGTCCGGCAGGCTGATGTCATAACTAACTGGCATGGTTACCTCCATTGAATGCGGCAAGGCTGGCAGAGACGCGGTGCAATCCGCGTGCAGAACCAGCGGCCGTGCCCGGATCGTGGCATGGCCGCTGCGATGCTGACCAGTGCGCTCAGCCGCTGAAGGTATGTGGGCCGTCGGCGAAGCCGATCGTCACCGCGCCCTTGCCCACGTTGACCATGCCGGTCAGGCTCATCACCGCCTCGAACACATCCACGCCATGCGCCTGGCACGTCTCGCGCAGCGCGGTATAACCGGGCAGGGCCTGCAGGTCGGCCAGCTCACCGCCGTAACTGATGCACACCGTTGGCGTCATCAGGCCGGTCTTGACGCGCTGCCCGACGAAATCGAACAGCTTCTGCACGGCGTTGTCGAAGCCCTTGATCTTGGCCACCGGGCCGGTCTCGCCGCGGTAGCCATGCAGCACCGGCTTGATGTCCAGCGCGCTGCCCAGCGCCGCGCTGATCAGGCCCACGCTGCGGTCGCCCTTGTGCCGTGCGCGGGCGCGCATGTAGTACAGATCACGGGTGATCATGTAGCCGTGCACGTTGTGCGCCAGCAGCTCCAGCCGCTCGCGGATCTGCTGCACGCTTGCACCGCTGTCGCGCAGGCGCACCGCTTCCACCGCGGTCACGCCCTGGGCGGCGAACAGGTTCTGGGTATCGAGCACGCGCAGCGCGAACGGCGAGTTGAAGCCTGCCGCCTGCCGCACCGGCTTGTAGTCGTTGAGGATCGCGAAGCTGGCCTGCATCGCGTTGTCGTGGATCGGGCTGCGGGTCTTGGTGATCGTCATGCAGAACACATGGTCGTAATCGATCACCAGCTTGCCCAGGAACAGGTCCCGGATCTGGTTGACGCTGAACGGAATGGTCTCCGCTTCGGCGCCGTGCTCGGCCACATGGGCATGCAGAAAGCTCAGTGTCGCCTGTTCGTCGCGATGGTCGGCCAGCACGGCCTCGCCGATGCGGACGGTGATCGGCAGCAGCACGATGTTGTGTTGTTCAATGAAATCCTGCGGCAGATCGCACGCAGAGTCGACCACGATTCCGATGCGCATCCTGTGCCCCTCCGGCAGGTTGTAGGTTCGGAAACGTGAACGCTATCGCAAAACGGCTCGGCTTGCCTGACCGGGGAGCCGACCCGGGCTCAACGGCTGCGTTCCACGGCCACCGGCAGGTCCTGGATCCGCGCCCATTCGCCCGTCTCGAGCAGGCCTGGATCGGCCAGCACCGCCTGCATCAGCGGGTGGGCGTCGTTGCCCCAGAACAGCTCGCTGCCGATCGCCAGCGTCGGGACGCCGAACACGCCGGCCGCCAAAGCCGCATCCGTGTTGCGGCGTAGCGCTTCCTTGACCGACGGCTCACTGATTGCTGCAGCGACATCGGCGATGTCCAGCATCGCGCCGGGCAGGGCGAGCGCGGCCGCACTGTCACCGGCGTGGCCGTCGCGCCAGATCCAGTTGAACAGGAGGTCGACCGTCTCGTGGGTGGCCCCCGCGGCCAGACACAGGCGCAGGGCGGCCAGCGGATTGAACGGGTGGCCCGGCGGAAAGCGCAGCGTCACCCCGGTGCTGCGGGCCTGCCACAGCGCCTGCCGATAGGTGAACAGTCGTTTGGCGGGGATCTCGGCAGGGCCCAGATTGCCCAGGTGGTGCAACACCGCGCCGAAGGCGATCGGCACCGGAACAATGCTCTTGAACTGCGGCAGGGCCTTGAGCTGCTGCCAGTGCAGGTAAGCGAACGGTGAGACGAAATCGAAATACCAGCGCAGGGCCATGATCGGGTGCTCACGTTGCGGGACGGCAATGCCGCCGGATGCAGGGCCGCCGCAGGCAGCGGCCCTGTGCAGGGACTCAGCGCGAGTATGCGCGCGGTTCGCTCGACGCCGGCGCCTGGTAGCGGTCGCGCAGCTCGGTCTGGCGCGACCGCATCGGCATCGCGCGGCCGCCCAGCCAGACCTGCTCGGCGTAATGCCCGACATCCAGCGGATCGCCTTCCCACAGGACCAGATCGGCCAGCTTGCCCGGCTCGATGGTGCCAAGCCGGTCGCCGATGCCCAGCGCCTGCGCCGGCACCCGGGTCAGGCCCGCCAGGCCATCCTCCCAGGGCAACCCGTTGGCCACTGCATTGCCGGCCAGCTGGCGCATCTTGCGCGCGTTGTGCGAGGCATCATCGCGCTGGGCGAAGCTGACCGGCACGCCGGCCGCCTTCAGTCGCGCCGCGTTCTGCAGGGTCGCGCCGAGCTGGTCGAAGCTGCTCGGCAGATTGCCCAGCCCATCCACGAACACCGGCACGCCGGCCTGGGCCAGCTGCGGGGCAAGACGCCACGCCTCGGCACCGCCGGCGATCGCGATCTTGACCTTCTCGCGGGCGGCCAAGCGCAGCAGCTGACGAATATCGGCCGCGCGGTCGACCTGCACCACGATCCGGCCGTGGCCGGCCAGGTAGCGCGCCAGCGTGGCGCGTCCGGCAGGTGTGAGCAGGGCATGCGGAGAGTCTGCGGGCACGCGGCCACGCGCCTCGCTGACCATCTGTTCCAGCAGCATCCACTGCGCGGCACGCGAGGTGCCGGTCAACTCTGCGCCGGACGCACCGAGGCGGATGAACAGCGCCTGCGGACCGACCGGGTCGGCGCTGCCGTCCAGCCGCATCACGCCGCCCTGGCCGGCGATGAAGCCGCCGCCGGTGTTCGCCCCGAGCAGGGTGAAGCCGATGCCATCCAGCCGCGCCACCGGGATCAGCACCGAGTCCGGATTGAAGGCCAGGGTGACGTCGAATTCCGGGCGCAGCGGCTGGTCTTCCAGTTTGAGCGTGCTGTCGACCGTGGCCGATTCGCCGGACACTTCTTCGATACCAATGTCGGTGATGCCGCCGAACAACGCCGGGGTAAGCGGCTTGCCCGCGGCCTCCACCACGGCCACGCCGGCCGGCGCCGACAGGCCCGGACCGACGGCACGGATCACGCCGCCCTGGATCAGCACATCGCTGTGTTCCAGGCTGCCGCGCGCGGCGGCGGTATGCACGGTGGCGTTGCGGATCAGCAGATCCTGCGCGAACAACGCCGGTGCAATGCAGGCACCGGCGAGCAACAGCAGAGCCTGCGGAAGCAGGCGCATGGCGACGCGGCGGCTCATGGGCGTGCCTCCTGGCCGAGCATGAAGTCCGACAGCGGCTGCCGCCTCACGTCCTGGCGGTCATAGACCTGATGGCCATCGACGTAGACCTTTTCGGCGAGTGCGTAGGAACTGAACGGGCTGCCGTTCCAGACCACCACATCCCCCATCTTGCCGGCCTCCAGGCTGCCGGTCTGCTTCTCCACGCCCAGCGAGCGCGCTGCGTTGGAGGTGAGCCACATCATGGCGCGCTCCGGGGCGATCTCTATGCCGGCGCGGCGTGCGTTGGCGATCACCTTGGCCGCTTCCTGGTTCAGGCGCTGGATGCCCTCCGGGGAATCGGAATGCACGATCGCGCAGCTGTTGGCCGGCCGGTCGACCAGGGCGATGTTGTCCTGGATCCCATCGAACGCCTCCATCTTGAAGCCCCACCAGTCGGCCCACAGCGCACCGCACACGCCTTCCTCGGCGAGCCGGTCGGCCAGTTTGTAGGCCTCCACCGCGTGGTGGAACGCGGCGATCTTGAAGCCGAATTCCTTGGAGAGATCCAGCATCGTGGCCATCTCATCGGCGCGGTAGCAGTGGATGTGCACGCGGATGTCGCCCTGGATGGCGCCGGCCAGCGTATCCAGTTTGAGATCGCGCTTGCCGCCACTGTCACCGGCGCTGTCGCCCTTGTCATCGCCACTGAACCAGCGCTTCTTCTTCGGCTGCTTGGGGGTGTTCTTGGCGATGTATTCGCTGGCATCGATGAAGGCCGCGCGGTAACCGGCGACGTTGCCCATGCGCGTGCCCGGCGCGGTGCCCTTGCCGCCGTAGACGCGCTTGGGGTTCTCGCCGCAGGCCATTTTCAGGCCCCACGGCGCGCCGGGAAACTTCATGGCCTGGTAGGTCGTTGCGGGGACGTTCTTCAACGTCACCCCGCGGCCGCCGACCAGGTTGGCCGAGCCGGGCAGCACCTGCATCGAGGTCACGCCGCCGGCCAGTGCCGCGGCAAAGCCGGGGTCCTGCGGCCACACCGAGTGTTCGGCCCAGACATTGGCGGTGACCGGCGCGGTCATCTCGTTGCCGTCGCTGTGGGCGCTGACGCCCGGGCTGGGATACACGCCCAGGTGCGAGTGCACATCGATGATGCCGGGGGTGACCCACTTGCCCTGGCCGTCGACGCGGACCGCATCGGCCGGTGCACTCAGGCCGGTGCCGACCGCTGCGATGCGGCCGCCCCGCAACAGCACATCGGCGTTGTCCAGGCGCACGCCGGTGCCGGTGAGCACCGTGGCGTTGCTGATCAGCACCGGCGCCGAGGCGATCGGTGCGTAGGTGCTGGGGTAGGGATCCTGGAGGAAACGCGACGCGGCGGGCGCCGGCGCGGACACGATCGACATCAATGCCAGGCCAACGCCGACGCTCAACAACTTCTGCATGGTTCTCCCCCAAGCCGCATGGACACAATTCTTCGACGCTATCCGGGACGCGGGTGCTTTGCCAAGTGACCTTTTGCATAGTTTTAGCAAATGAGATCTAGCACTGTTACGAGAAGCAATTGTGAACTTTTCATGAACTTTTCGGGTAGGCTCAAAGAGAGCGTTGGGCCGACCTGCACCGGCGGCAACGTGGTGGTGTCCACCTAGTTTCAGACCCTGTACCTAGAACCAGATCAAGGAAGTTTCCTGTTCATGACTCTGCACTCGAAGTCCCGCGCGGCCTCTCGTCGCCTGTCGCCGACCCTGCTGGCCTCGGCCATCACAGGCACCCTTTTCGCCGCCATCGTCGCCCCGGCCATGGCCAGTCCCGCCAGCGATGTCCTGGACCGTTACCAGCAGCAGCGCGCCGAGCAGGCCGCGGTAGGCCGCAATCAGCAGAGCACCTCGCTCGCGGCCATGTTCGCCGCACCGATCGGCGCTCCTGGCCAGAACATGTCCCTTCCCAGTCCGCGCGTCAGCGCCGAGGCCGCCAGCCCTATCCTGGGCAAGCCGGGTGATGTGGCAAGTTGGCATAGCGATGAATTCAACGCCGATTGGGGCTTGGCTGCGATGGGGGCCGATTACGCCTACGCACGTGGGCTGACCGGTCAGGGCGTGCGCCTGGGGGTGTTCGATTCGGGCTCTGCTCTTGCCCATGACGAGTTCGCCGGGCGCAACACCTCCAGCATCACCATCGGCAACGGCGGCTGCGCCGACCCGAGCATCGTGGCCGGCGAAGGTGCCTGCGGCAGCACCCGCGGCGACCAGCCCGGGTACAACTACTACGGCCTGGGGCCCGGCGTGCCTCCAGCGCTTGCCGACCGCCTGATCGCCGCGGGCCAGCCATATGGTTTCAGCTACGCCGACCACGGCACGCACGTGCTGGGGACCGTGGGTGCAAACCGCGATGGCACCGGAATGCATGGTGTGGCATTTGGTGCCAACCTGACGGCAGCCCGTGTCTTCGGCGATACGTATTACGAATGGCGCCTTGACCCGGACAACTTCTACAGGCCACGTGCGCTGTATCGCACGGACCCGGATGATGTGGCGACACTGGACATGTACGCACAAGCCGAGGCACAGGGCGTGCGCGTTCTCAACCACAGCTGGGGCATCTCGACCCGGCACGCGACGGTAGGCAGTCTGGACACGCAGTACGCTGCAATCGGTGCGGACTACGGTGTTTACGGCAGTATCTATGGTGAGACGGAGGGTGCATCGGGTTCCAAGCTGATCCAGGTATGGTCGGCAGGCAACTCAGCCGGGGGCATGGCCGGCATCACGGCCGCATTGCCGCGCTGGAACCCTGAGATCGAGCCGTACTGGCTGGCCGTTGCGAACGTCCGTCGCCCCACTGTTGGGGAAACGGACTACGTCATTGATGCCAGTTCCAGCATCTGCGGTGCTGCTGCCAACTGGTGCCTGTCCGCGCCGGGTACCAACATCGCCAGCACCATTGTGTCCGGCGAGATCAACGGTCGCATGGAGCTGACCGAGGACTACCTGCGTTTCTTGATCGAAAGCGAAGCGCCCGAATATACCTACGGCTACAAGACCGGTACCTCGATGGCGGCACCCCATATCACGGGTGCGCTTGGTCTGCTGATGGAGCGCTTCCCGTACCTGGACAACGCGCAGGTACGCGACGTGTTGTTGACCACCGCGCGTGATCTGGGCGCGCCGGGCGTGGATGCGATCTACGGTTGGGGCATGGTCGATCTGAAGACCGCCATCGAAGGCTACGGCATGCTGCGCGTGGACACCGACGTGGTCATGAACCAGAAGGCCGGCGGCCTGAAGGTGTGGGAAGGCGATGCATGGGACGACTGGACCAATGACATCGGCGGCCCGGGCAAGCTGACCAAGTCCGGCATCGGCTGGCTGCGTCTGAGCGGCGACAACCGCTTCAACGGCGCCATCGTGCGTGACGGCATGCTGGAGCTGGACGGCGCCAACGCACTGACAGGGTCGGTCGACGTGCAGGGCGGCCAGTTCCTGCTCAACGGCAGCCTGGTGTCCACCACGCTCAACAGCCTGGGGGGCAGCAGCGTGATCTCCACCACCGGCGTGCTCGAGGGTTCGGCACTCAATGTGACCGGTGGTTCGGTCACCTTCAATGGCCTGCAGCAGGACGCCGGCACCACCGTCGGCAGCGGCGGCAGCTTCGTGCTCAATGGCCGTCTGGTCGACAGTACGCTGATCTCGGCCGGCACCACTGGGGTCAATGCCGGTGCGCTGCTGGACGGGTCAGACCTGCTCGTCACCGCCGGCACCGTGTCCTTCAACGGCGTGCAGCAGGATGGCTCGACCGTGGTCGGCGCAAAGGGCACGCTGAAGGGCGTGGGTACGCTGGGCAGCACGCGCGTCGAGGGCATCATCGCGCCGGGCAACTCGATCGGCACGCTGACCATCAACGGCGATTATGTGCAGACCGCCAGTGGCGTCTACCAGGCCGAGCTGGCCCCGGGCAGCCGCAGCGATCTGCTGCGCGTCACCGGCACCGCCACGCTGGATGGCACCTTGAAGGCCCTGCCGGAAGCCGGCGTGTACTACCTCGGCGAGCAGTTCAACTTCCTGCAGGCCGCCGGTGGCATCAACGGCCAGTTCGCCACGACCGACTTCTCGGCCTTCTCGCCGTTCCTGACGTTCAGTCTGGGCTACAGCGCCAATGGCCTGCGCATCGACGTCGCCCGCGGCAACGCACTGTCCAGCGCCGCGGTCACGCCGAACCAGATCGCCGTGGCCACCAGCGCCGATGGCCTGGCCATCAACCAGGGCCTGCCCAAGCCGCTGACCCAGCTGTTCCCGGCCCAGGTTGGTGCGGCACTGGATGCGCTGAGTGGTGAGCTCCATGCCGCCACGCCGATGGCGCTGGTGGAAAGCAGCCGCTACCTGCGTGATGCGGCGCTGAGCCGTGCCGTGGGCGCGCGCTCGCCCGGCGCCGCTGATGAGGCCGCCGGTGGCGGGGCGTGGGTGCAGGCGATCGGCGGCAGCGGCAAGCTCGATGGCGATGCCAATGCCGCGCGCACCGATTCCAACAGCAACGGTCTGCTGGTCGGTGCCGATCATGTGTTCGGCGGGGGTTGGCAGGTCGGCGGGCTGGTCGGTACCGGCCGGACCGACATCAAGCAGGCGGCCGGTCGCGGCGCCCGTTCGGAGATCGACAACACCCACTTTGGCGCCTACGTGGGCAACCAGTGGGGGGCGTTCGGTCTGCGCGCCGGTCTGGGTTATTCCCGTCATGACGTGGACAGCAAGCGTCAGCTGACGTTTGCCGGCTACCAGGACGCGCTGTCGGCCACGTACGACGCCACCACCCGCCAGGGCTTCATCGAAGGCGCGTACCGCTTTGGTGGGCGCGAAGCTGGCCTGGAGCCGTACCTGCAGTTCGCGCGCGTTGAAGTGGACGTGGACCGCATCTCCGAACAGGGCGGCGCTGCGGCACTGAACGGCCAGGTCGCCGACACCCGCACCAACGTGGCGACCGCCGGTGTTCGCTTTGACAAGGGCCTGAAGACGTCCTGGCAGCAGGAAAGCTGGCTGCACGTCCGCGGTGGCCTCGGCTACCGTCGTGCCTCCGGTGACCGCAGCCAGGTCGCCGATCTGGCCTGGACGGGCGGCAGCAGCTTTGCTGTCAGCGGTGCGGCGATCGCCGACAACGCCGTGGTGGCCGAGCTCGGCCTGTCGGCCTGGCTGAGCCCGCGCAACCAGCTGGAACTGGGTTACAACGGCACCTTCGGTGATGACGCCCGCGACCGCAGCGTCACCGCGCGCTGGTCCGTGCAGTTCTGACCCAGCGCTACCGGTAAACGGAAAAAGGCGGCCATTGGCCGCCTTTTTCTTGCCCGCCGCTGCAAGATCGCGATCGCCACTTGCGCCGCGATCGTCCAACGTGGAATGGTCGGACTGGCGCGGCTCGCGTAGGTCACCCGTGCGACCCTGCATTCACAAGGAAGTGTCGATGAACGTAACCGAAGGCTTTGATCGCAAGCACGCCAGGCATTACTACCTGTTGCTCGTCGTTCTGGCGTTCGCGTCCGGCCTCATGCTGGTGGCCGGATTCTTCGAGCAGTCGCCCAGCGGGCTGCCCAAAGAAGCGCGCATCCTCCTCGCAGCACTCTCCCTGCTGACGGCCACCGCCAGCTACCTGGTGATCAAACGGATCCAGTACGCCTTTCCGTTGGTCGGCATATCGTCCATATCCTTTGCCGCCTCGCTCTGGGCCTTTGGTGCGCCGACGGCCCTTGTCCTGCTGCTTGCCATACCGGCCGCCGTGCTTTTGCTGGCCTGCCTTGTCCTCAAGGGCAGGGCCGATGGGATCGACCACCCCGATTGAGCGGCAACGCTCGACGCCGCCCGGCTGGTCTCGCAGAATTGTCGCCTGTCGTTTGTCGGAACAGCCCCATGAAAACCAAACAGGACATCGTCGAAAACTGGCTGCCGCGGTACACCGGCGTGCCCCTGGAGCAGTTCGGGCAGCACATCCTGCTGACCAACTTCGGTGGCTACCTGCATACGTTTTCCCAGCTGACCGGCGCCCCCATCCAGGGCGCGGACCGGCCGATGGCCAGCGTCACCAGCGACGACATCACCCTGATCAACTTCGGCATGGGCAGCCCGAACGCGGCCATCATCATGGACCTGCTGTCGGCGGTGATGCCCAAGGCGGTGCTGTTTCTGGGCAAGTGCGGTGGGCTCAAGCGCAAAAACCAGCTGGGCGACCTGATCCTGCCCATCGCTGCAATCCGCGGCGAGGGCACTTCCAGCGACTACCTGCCGCCGGAAGTCCCGGCCCTGCCGGCCTTGCGCTGCAGCGGGCAGTCTCGACCATGGTCCGCGACCTCGGCCACGATTACTGGACCGGCACCGTCTACACCACCAATCGTCGGGTCTGGGAGCACGACGAGGCCTTCAAGGAGAAGCTGCGGGTGATGCGCTGCATGGCCATCGACATGGAGACGGCGACCCTGTTCGCGGCCGGTTTTGCGAACCACATCCCGATCGGGGCCTTGCTGTTGGTGTCCGACCAGCCGATGATTCCCGACGGCGTGAAGACCGAGGTCTCCGATGCCAAGGTCAGCTCACAGTTCGTCGAGAACCATATCCAGATCGGTATCGAGGCGCTTAAGCTGATACGGCGCAACGGCAAGTCGGTCCGCCACCTGCGTTTTGACGAGTAACGGCAATGGAACGGATGGGCGTCTTGGGGCGTTCTATCCACAGGGGTAGTGAATGGACGTGGCGGCACAAGTAGTGGAGTTCTGGCGAGACGCCGGACCGCAGCAGTGGTTCGCGCGCGATGACGCGTTCGATGCGCGGTTTCGCCAGCAGTTCCAGGAAGAACATTTCGCCGCCGCGCGCCGTGCCCGCGAGCATTGGCTGAGCAGCGCCGACGGCGCGCTGGCGCTGATGATCCTGCTCGACCAGTTTCCGCGCAATTGTTTCCGCGATACGGCGCATTCCTATGCCACCGATGGCCTGGCGCGTCATTACGCGATGCGTGCGGTGGAGGAAGGCCTGGACCTGCAACTGGTGCCCAAGCTGCGGGCGTTCATCTACCTGCCGTTCGAACACTCCGAAGACCCGCAGGACCAGGAGCGTTCGGTGGCGATGTTCGATGCACTGGGCGACAAGGAATACCTGCAGTTCGCCGAACTGCATCGCGACATCATCCGCCGCTTCGGGCGCTTCCCGCACCGTAATGCGGTGCTGGGGCGGATGCCGACGCCGGAGGAGCTGGATTACCTGGCCGAGGGTGGGTTTGCGGGTTGACCGGTGGATGGACGCCACCGGCGCCACGAACGAAAAAACGCCGGCAATGCCGGCGTTTTTCTTTCCCGCAACGTGCTGAAGATCAGTACTTCGGCACGCCGTTGTCCACCTCGTTCGACCAGGCGTCGATGCCGCCGGTGATGTTGGACACCTTGGTGAAGCCCAGGGCGCGGAACTGCTCGGCGGCCTGTGCGCTGCGGCCACCGTGGTGGCACAGGAAGGCCAGCGCGGTGTCCTTGGGCAAGGCTTCCAGGCGGGCGCGGTTGTCGCCATCGAAGGTCTCGAACGGAGCGTTGATCGCCGCGATCGCACGTTCGTCGGCCGGGCGCACGTCGACCACGGTGATGCTGCCGGCACGCAGCTGGTCGTCGGCGTCGCGCACGCTCAGTTCCTGCACGGCCTTGGGCGCGTTCGGGTTGTCGATCGCCAGGCCCTTGCCGCGGATGTCGTCGACCCAGTCGATGGTGATGCCTTCAGCGCGGCGGGCGCTGGCCAGATCGAACTGCACGCGCAGGCCGTTGGACTCGGCGGCGATCGCGTTGTCATCGTGCGGGGCCAGCTGGAAGTTCGGCTGGAAGCGCGCATCGATGCCCAGCTGCAACGAGGCACCCGGGGAATCGGCCAGCGCGCCACGCAGCATTTCCACGGCGGCCGGGGTCACGGTGATGCGCGGCGGGGTGCGGTCCGGTGCGGCCAGCCCGAGCACGCTGCTCAGCTCACCGTTGCCGGCCATCTGCAGGATGATGTCGCTGCCACCGATCAGCTCGCCATCGATGTACAGCTGCGGAATGGTCGGCCACTCGCCATAGGCTTTGATGCCTTCGCGGATGTCCGCGTCGGCCAGCACGTTGACGTGGTCGAACTCCACCCCGAGGTCCTGCAGGGCGCCGACGGCTTTGGCCGAGAAACCGCACTGCGGCATGCTCGGCTGACCCTTCATGAACAGCACGACGCGGTTGGCGTTGAGAATGGATTCGATGCGCGAGCGCAGGGCGGGATCAAGGGACATGACGGTCAGGGTCCGGATATGCGAACCGCCTATTCTACGCGGCATGGCATCATGGGGCATGACCGTA
The DNA here is from genome assembly GCF_029959485.1 of Stenotrophomonas sp. PS02301. Taxonomy (NCBI): domain Bacteria; kingdom Pseudomonadati; phylum Pseudomonadota; class Gammaproteobacteria; order Lysobacterales; family Lysobacteraceae; genus Stenotrophomonas; species Stenotrophomonas sp. PS02301. The sequence continues at coordinate 9,698 of NZ_JASCOO010000039.1, read as the reverse complement.
CCGGAAACGTTGTATCGCATTCCCCGCCGCCCTTGGCGCTGGCTGCCGTGGCTGGTGCTGTCGCAGCTGCTGGTGGTGCTGGTCTGGGCCGCCTGGGGCTGGCGCTACGGCCTGCCGCTGATGGTGGCGACCCATGCCCTGTTCATGGTGCCGGTGTTCCTCCCCAACAGCCGCTTCTACGCCCCCGTGCTCAGCCGCCTGCCCGGCGATGCCCGCAAGGTCTGGCTGACCATCGATGATGGCCCGTCGGCGGACACCCCGGCGGTGCTCGATCTGCTGGACCGCTACGAGGCCAGGGCGACCTTTTTCCTGGTCGGTGAACGCGCGCAGGCGCAGCCGGACCTGGTCCGCGCGATGCTGGCCCGCGGGCACAGCCTGGGCAATCACAGCCACCGCCACCCGCAAGCGCGTTTCTGGCGGCTGGGGCGACAGGCCATGGCCGCGGAGATCGCGCACTGCCAGCAGGCCCTCACCGCAATCGCCGGCACGCCACCGCGCTGGTACCGCTCGGTGGTCGGGATGACCAATCCATTCGTGGCCCCTGCGTTGAAACAGTGGCAGCTGACCCGGGTCGGCTGGAGCGCGCGCGGTTTCGACGGGGTGGAGTGCAGGCCCGATCAGGTGGTCGAACGGATCACCCGTGATCTGGCGCCGGGCAGTATCGTGCTGCTGCACGAGGGCGCCGCACATGGCCACAACCTGGCCATCATCGAGGCGGTGCTGCAGGCGGTGCAGGCACGTGGCCTGCACGCGGGTCTGCCGGACTGACGCCAGCTCGGTGCCCGGCGCAGGCCGGGATCAGCTCAGCGAGCCGATGATCATCAGCAGCACCACACCGAGGATGCTGCCGATCGAGATCACCAGGCCGAGGATCGCAAACACACGGCGGCGGTCTGCCTGCAATGCACCGGCCACGCCCAGGCCGAAGGCCACCAGCTGCATCAGCGCGGTGCACATCAGGCCGAGGCCGACCAGGATCGCCGACATGGAGGTCTCCTCCATGCCGCCGGGGGTCGTGGTTTCGATAACGCCGGCCACGACGATCAGGCCCAGCATCAACACGGCACCGCACAGGGCGGTAATGAACGCGGCAATACCCATGCCGGAATGAGGGGGGTGCATCAGGGCTCCTTGTCGATGCGATGAAACGGGGAATCAGGGGGCGAAGGGCTGCGCGGCCGCGGCGTCTGTTGGCGGATGCGAGGCATGCCACTGGTCGCGGATCCAACCGCCCAGCGACAGCTGTGCGATCAGCAGACCCAGCGTCACCAGCAGCGCGATGATGCCGAACAGGCGGCGCCGGCGCGGCTGCAGCACGCTGCCCAGGCCGAGCAGCAGGGCCAGGATGGCCAGGCCGACACTGCTGCCGAGCAGTGCCGCCAGCGACCACGGCAGCTCGCGCATGGCCGCGTGTTCGGGCGCATGCGCGTAATGCATGCTCAGCAGCAGCATCACCAGGCCACAGGCGCTGACGATCAGCGCGGCGATGCCCAGCGCGGAATGTCGAGTCTGTCTTTGCATGGGCGGCTCCGTGCCGGAAAGGGGGGCGAGTATGCGCGCGTGCGGTCGGCGGCGCGAGCCACGGCGACTACGCAGCGAGCGGACGATCGCCGACGATCAGCCAGTTGTTGAACGGGGTATTGCCGTACAGCGTTGTCATCCGCAGGTGCAGCCCGGCGGTTTCCAGCGGGGTGTGCAGGCTCTCGGCGTCGAGGTAGTGGCGTGGGCGCGTGCCCATCCAGCCCACCAGATGCGCGAGCATGTCGGTGATCCGCGTGGCGTGGTCGCGGCCACTGTGGTCAGCCAACGTGGTGCGGATCACCAGCCGCGCCCCGGGGGCCACGCGCGCGGCGGCATCGTGCAGCAGTTGCGCCTGCGCGGGCGCGGGCAGGTACTGCAGCACGTCCAGCAACGCGACGTTGCCGAGGTGGGCGGGCAGGGCGGCACTGGCATCCATGCAGGTGAACCGTGCCTGTGGCAGCGCGGCGCGGGCGCTGGCCTGTTCGGCGCGGGCGACCTTGCCGGCGTCGATGTCCAGGCCGTGATACGGCAATACATTGCCATGCTCGCGCAGCACGTGGGCCAGCAGCCCGAGGCCGCAGCCGATATCCAGCAAGGGCACGGCAGGGGCATCGTTCAATGCGGCGAGCACGCCGGGATACAGTGGATCGCTGCCGAGTTTGCCGCGGCTGTAGTAATAATCGCGACGGTTGCCGAACCACTGTGCCGGCAGGAACGCCGTGGCGATCCGGCGGGCCTGCTCCCTGCCCAGCGGCAGCGCGGCCTCGCTCAGCGGGTCGGCTCCGCCCACAGCACGCGCGTCACTTCGAACGCGCGCTGGTGCCACAGCGTGTACATCGCGGCGGACGGATGCAGACCATCTTCGGCCAGCATGACGCTCTCGCCGCCCAGCTGGCGGCTCAGGTCCGTGATGTCGACAAAGGCCACGTCATGCTCGGCGCAGATCGCTGCAGCGGCAGCGTTGTAAGCATCCAGTTCCTGCCCGATCTGCACGCGGTCGCGGCCGGACGCCATGGCATAGGGGGTCACGCCCCAGTCCGGGATCGACAGGACCAGCACGCGCGGTGCACGGTCGCCGGCGAAGGCGAGCGCGCGCTGCAGCAGGGCGGTGAAACGCGGGCGGTACTCGTCCACGCTGCGCCCGCGATACTGATCGTTGACCCCGATCAGCAGACTCACCAGCTCGAAGGGACCCTGCGGTGCGTCGGCGTCGATGCCGGCCTCAAGCTCATCGGTGGTCCAGCCGGTGGTGGCGATGATGCTCGGGTCATCCACAGCCACGCCGATATCGCGCAGGGCCGCGGCCAACTGCCTCGGCCAGCGCCCGGCCGGCTCGACACCTTCGCCGATCGTGTAGGAATCGCCCAGCGCCAGGTACGGCAGGCCCATCAGGCCACCGCGCTGCGCGGCTTGAGCGGCACCACCTTGGTGTTGGCCTCGGCACGGCGTGCCAGGGCGCGGTCGATGCGGGCGAACACATCGCGCATCACCTCCGGCTCGGGCAGCAGCGTCACGCGGAAGTGGTGGCGGTAAGGCACGTTGAAGCTCGAGCCCGGGACCACCAGTACGCCTTCCTCGTTCATCAGTTCCAGCGCGAAATCATGGTCATCGAAGCTGCGTGCCGCCGCACCGACCACCGCCGGGAATGCGTACAGCGCGCCGGCCGGGGCCACCAGCGACAGATGCTCGCTGGCGTTGCAGGCCTCGATCACCGCGCGGCGGGTTTCATACAGACGGCCACCGGGTGCGCACAGCGGCGAGATGGTGTCCGGCCCGTTGACCGCCGCATCGATGGCGTACTGGCCCGGCACGTTGGCGCACAGGCGCAGCGCGCTGAGCAGGTCCATCGCCGCACGGAACTCGCCCAGCCGTTCGGCCGCGCCGGACAGCATCGCCCAGCCCACGCGCCAGCCACAGGCGCGATGCACCTTGCTCAGGCCGCTGAAGGTGATGCACGGGTGGTCGCCGGCCAGTGGCGCGACCGCATGGAACTGCGCGTCGTCGTAGAGTATCTGGTCGTAGATTTCATCGACCATCAGCAGCAGGTTGTGCTTGGCGGCGATGGCGACGATGCGCTCCAGCAGATCGCGCGAGTAGCTGGCGCCGCTGGGGTTGTTCGGGTTGATCAGCACGATCGCGCGGGTGCGCGAGGACACCAGCGCCTCGATCTCGACCGGGTCGGGCTGGAAGCCGTTCTCCGGTGCGCAGCGGTAATACACCGGGCGGCCATCGTTGAGGATCGTCGCGGCCGACCACAGCGGGTAATCCGGCGAGGGCACCAGCACTTCGTCGCCCGGGTTGAGCAGAGCGCGCAGCGACAGGTCGATCAGCTCGCTGACGCCATTGCCGATGAATACGCGGTCCGGGTGCGCATCGGGTGCACCGCGCCGGGCGTAGGCGGCGGCGATGGCTTCGCGCGCCTCCGGCAGGCCCTGCTGGTGGGTGTACGGATCGGTGCGGCCCATGTCATCGGCGATCGCACGCTGCAGGTGCTCCGGCGCCCGGAACCCGAAGTTGCCCGGGTTGCCGATGTTGAGCTTGATCAGCTTGCGGCCCTGGGCCTCCAGCTCCCGCGCTCGTCGCGCCAGTTCGCCCCGGATCTCGTAGCGGACTTCGGACAGGCGCTCGCGGGTGGCGAGCGGCTTCAGCGGGGGCGTGGACATGAACGGGCCGTCATTCAGGCATGGAAACCGCATGGTAGCGGAATTGTTGCGTTGCAGGGCAAGCGTTTCCGGCCCAACGCCCGGCCCTGCAAGGCAGTTGCAGATGAAAGGATTTCCGTCCGTCCACGCCTGCGCCGGTCCCCCGCGGCGACGCTTGGTGGCCACACCCTTTAGAATGGGCACGATGAGCGAACCCACTGATTACCTTGCGCTGCAGACCATTGGCTGGCCTTGGCCGGGCGGCCCCGAACTGCCGGCTTGGCAGGCCCTGTTCGAGCAGTTCCCGCAGGCACGCCCGGGCCGGGTGATCGAGCAGCATCGCACCGGGTACATCGTCTCCGATGCGCCGGAAGCGGCGATCAAGACCGAGTCCCCGCCGGAATGGCAGCGCCCACGCTTCCCCAGCCACGAGCGCGCGGCGGTCGGCGACTGGGTGCTGCTGGAGGGCATCAAGATCGTTGCCCTGCTGCCGCGGCGCACCGCGATCAAGCGCGGCGCGGCCGGCGAGCATTACCACCAGCAGGTGATCGCGGCCAACATCGATACGGTGTTCATCGTCTGCGGGCTGGATGCGGACTTCAATCCGCGCCGGATCGAGCGCTACCTGCTGCTGGTCGGCGGGGGCGGTGCACAGCCGGTGGTGGTGCTGACCAAGGCCGACCAGACCGAGTACAGCCAGGATGCTCTGGACGTGCTGGAAGAACTGGCTGCGCAGAACATTCCGCTGCTGGCGATCAACGGCAAGGACCCGGCCAGCGCCTCGGCCCTGTTGCCGTGGCTCGCCGCTGGCCAGACCGTGGTACTGGTCGGCTCCTCCGGTGCGGGCAAGTCGACCCTCACCAATACGCTGCTTGGGCATGAGCGCATGAAGACGGCCGATGTGCGCGTCAACGACTCGCGCGGCCGCCACACCACCACCCACCGTGCACTGATTCCGTTGCCGGCCGGGGCCTGCCTGATCGATACACCCGGCATGCGCGAGCTCAAGCCGACCGGCGAGGAGGCCCTGAGCGAAGGCGGCTTCTCCGACGTGGAAGCCCTGTCGGCACAATGCCGTTTCCGCGACTGCGCCCACCAGCGTGAGCCGGGCTGTGCGATCCGCGCGGCCATCGATGACGGCACGCTGGATGAAGAGCGCCTGCTCAACTACTTCAAGCTGAAAGAAGAAGTGGCTGCCGCCGCTGCCAAGCTGGCCGTGCGCCAGGCGCAGCAGGCCATCGAGCGCAAGCACGTCGGCAAGGGTGCGCAGTGGCGCCCGGGCGGAAAGGGCGGCCGACGATAGCTTTTGCTACTGTCCGTCCATGGACACGCCAATGACCGTGGATCGTGACGTCGCCCACCACACCGCGCTCGATGCCCAATTGGTCGAGGCGGTAGGCGGGATCAAACTGCTGGGCCTGACCAGCTGGCCGGCCGCGCTGCAGGCGCCGTTCCTGGCCAGCGTCGCCCGCGGCCAGCCGGTGCTGCCGCAGGTCGACTACCCCAAGCTCGATTTCACCGATACCCGCCATCGGCTGGCCGCGATCAGCGCGCAATGCGATCCCGACCATCCCATCGGCCTGTACGTGCAGCGCTCGGCGCACAGCTGGGACCAGGCCGCCGGCCTGCTGGAATCGCTGGGCACCGCCGAGGTGGATCGTTACTCGGTGGAGCTGTTCGGCGCGCCCGAGCAGCCGCTGCCGGGCAACGGCCCCAGCACCCGCGATGCCGCCCGGCACTTCATCCAGATCGCGCAGGAGCTGGATCACGAGCTGCTCGCGCCCGAAGAACAGGTGCCGGTCTCGGCCACCGCGCTGCAACTGCAGCTGCAGAGTGATCTGGATGCCTTCTTCGAATCGCGCATCATCAGCGTCCAGCTGGATCCGGACCTGATCTCCAAGGCGGCGGCCGGCCCGAACCGGATCCGCCTGCGCACCAGTGCACGCTTCAGTGCCTACGACCGTGCGCAGCTGTTCCACCACGAGGCGCTGGTGCATTCGCTGACTGCACTCAACGGCCGCGAGCAGCCGCACCTGCCCAGCCTGGCGCTGTCCTCGCCGCGGGTCACCGCCACCCAGGAAGGGCTGGCGACCTTTGCCGAGCAGATCACCGGCAGCATCGACATCGAGCGCCTCAAGCGCATCAGCCTGCGCACCGAAGCCATCGCCATGGCGCGCGAAGGGGCCGATTTCATCCAGGTGTTCCGCTACTTCTGCGAGGCCGGCCAGAACAACGAAGAGAGTTTCGCCTCCGCCCAGCGCGTGTTCCGCGGGGTACCCCCGAGCGGCGGCGCGGCCTTCACCAAGGACACGGTGTATCTGCGCGGGCTGGTCTCGGTGCACACCTTCTTCCGCCACATGCTCGCCGAAGACCGCCTGCAGGTCTGCCGCTGGCTGTTCGCCGGCAAGATGTCGCTGACCGACGCGATCGCCTTCGCGCCACTGTTCGAAGAGGGCATCCTGCGCCCGCCGCGCTGGCTGCCGCATTGGGTCAGCCGCGCGAACGGATTGGCCGGCATGCTCGCGTTCTCACTGTTTGCCAACCGCATCCGCATGGATCAGCTCGCCCCAGAGTAGTGCCGGCCGCTGGCCGGCTGCCTCGCGCTCCCTCCGCGCGCTCCCATGCGTTAGTGAGCACTGCATCGCAATTCATCTGCGATGACCCGCATCGTAAAGATCCTTTCATCTTCCGCTCGCATGCTGGTCGTGCACCTGCGTTGCGCAGGTCATCTTCCCCCATGTAACGGACGACCATGCTTACCCGACCCCTGACGATCGCGGTGGCGCTCGCGCTGTGCGCTGCCAACGCCCACGCTGCCGATGTAGACGCCACCGCCGCTGCCAACGTCGCGCTCAGCGCGCAGACCCTGGATACCGTTTCGGTGATCGGCCAGGGCGAGACCCGCCAGGTGCAGCGCATCACGGCCGTGGACAAGGAAGTGCTGCCGCCGGGCACCAGCGGCCAGAAGATCCTCGATCGCCTGCCGGGTGTATCCGTGCAGTCCAACGATGCCTTCGGCGCCAACGAAGAGTCGCAGACGATCAGCCTGCGCGGCTTCGACAAGAGCCGCCTGGGCTACACGCTGGACGGCATTCCGCTGGGCGACAACAGCTACGGCAACTACAACGGCCTGAGCATCGCCCGTGCGCTGATCGCCGAGAATCTCGCCGGCGCAGAATTGTCGCAGGGCATCGGCTCGCTGGGCGTCGCCTCGACCAGCAACCTCGGCGGCACCATCCAGTACTTCTCGCAGGACCCGTCCACCGAGTTCGGCGGCAAGGCCAGCGTCACCGTCGGCGATGACAACCAGCGCCGCGGCTACCTGCGCGTGGACACCGGCGACATCAACGGCTTCTCGGCCTATGTGTCCGGCGTGCATCAGGATTCGGACATGTGGGCCGAACCGAACCAGAACCAGACCACCCGCCAGTTCAACGCCAAGGCGATCTGGACCGTGGGTGACAACCGCTTCGGTGCCTTCGCTGCCACCTCGCGCGTGAGCCAGGCCAACTACGCCTACCTGTCCAAGAGCATGCTCGCGCGTGGCCTCGGCTGGGACTGGAACATCTACGCACCGGATTGGGACCGCGCGGTTGCCGCCGCCTACTGCGCACCGGGCACCTACAACGCGCAGAAGTGTGCGTTCACCGGTGGCGTCAACAGCATCGATGACGCGTACTACCAGAGCCGCGCGCTGCGCGACGACAACCTGTACTCGCTGGATGCCGACCTCGCGCTGGGCGACAGCGCCCGCCTGAAGCTGCTTGGCTACCACCACGAGAACCGCGGCCAGGGCCACTGGTGGGCACCGGGCCAGCCCTCCAACCCGGGGACGCCGGAGATGCTCCCGATCTCCATCCGCAGCACCAACTACACCATCAACCGCCAGGGCATCACCGCCGCACTGAGCTGGCAATGGGGCATCCATTCGCTGGAAGCGGGGCTGTGGTACGAGCGCAACGACCACAACGTGGAGCGCAACTTCTACTACATCACCGGCCCGTTCCTGGATGACGGCTACCTCAACCATCCGGACCGCCGCCTGTTCGACCAGGACTTCGACATCCGCACGCGCCAGTTCTACGTGCAGGACCGCATGCGCTTCCTGGACGACCGCCTGACCGTGGATGTGGGCATCAAGAGCCCGAACACCCGCATGACCGCCAACGCCAAGCCGGGCACCGAAGCCAGCTACGCCTCCGGCACCCTGACCGCCAAGGAATCGGTACTGCCGCAGGCCGGCATCGGCTTCAAGCTGAGCCCGAACCAGGAAGTCTTCGCCTCCTACTCGGAGAACATCGCCGCCTTCGTCGGTGGTGGCAGCGGCGGCCCGCTGCAGGTCTCGCCAGAGTCCTTCGCGGCCAGCGCCGGGTTGGAACCGGAGAAGTCCAAGACGCTGGAAGCCGGCTTCCGTACCTTCGGCGAAAAGTACCAGGCCTCCCTCGCCGCCTATCACGTGACGTTCGACAACCGCCTGCTCTCGCTCAACCCCTGCACCAGCATCGAAGTGGGCACGCGCCCGGAGTGCATCACGCGCTTCATCAACGTGGGCTCGGTGAAAAGCCGCGGCGCGGAACTGACCTTCATCCTCAAGCCGATGGATGGCCTGCAGTGGTACAACGCGCTCTCGTGGAACAAGACCACCTACGAGGACGACTACACCTCGGGCGGTGCGATCGTGCCGGTGGCCGGCAAGATCACGGTGGACACCCCCGAGCGCATGGCCTCCAGTGAGATCAGCTGGAACCGGGATGGCTTCTTCGCGAGTCTGCGCGCGAAGTACACGGGCAAGCGTTATTACACCTACACCAACGATCAGTCGGTGCCGGGTGTGACGACGTTCGATGCGGGGATGGGGTATTCGTTCGGGCCGGGCATGGGGTTGCGCGATATCAAGGTGTCGCTCAATGCGACCAATCTGACCAATAAGCGGTATGCCGGGCAGCTCAGTTCGTTCGCGCCGACGGATCCGACCGGCACGCGCTATGCGATCCACGCGAGCGCGCCGCGCCAGCTGTTCATGACGGTGGCTGCGGAGTTCTGATCTCCGCTTGCTTGGGCATGGGTAGCCACCGACCGTTGGTCGGTGGCTTTGCCTCCCAGATGACTGGGCCAGGCGTGGGGTGTGCGGGTTCGCGGGACGCGCCGTAAACCCATCCATGGGGGCTCGTGAGCCGCATCCATGCGGCACAACGGTCCCGCCAACCCACACACCCCACGCCTCCGACAGTTGGCTGGTGGCCATGGCGAAGCAAAGCAACGCAACGCTGCAGACGGGACGGGACGGGATGGGACGGGCCGAGGCTAGCCGAGCCGAGATGGGTGATCAGGGTAGCCACCGACCGTTGGTCGGTGGCTTTTCGTTGTGCACCGGTAAGAGCTCAACGCCAACAGCGCAACGCCTAGAGCGCAGAGCTTCTCAGATGACTGGGCCAGGCGTGGGGTGTGTGGGTTCGCGGGACGCGCCGTAAACCCATCGATGGGGGCTCGTGAGCCGCATCCATGCGGCACAACGGTCCCGCCAACCCACACACC
>NZ_JASCOO010000038.1:0-36967 GCF_029959485.1 Stenotrophomonas sp. PS02301 | reverse complement strand
ACCCCGGGGGGTTAATAAACGGGGCGTGCGGTGGGTGCCTCCCCCCCGGTTTTGGGGGGGGGGGGTGGCCGCACTCAGCGGCCCAGGCTGACCCGCACGCTCCCGGAATGGGAGTTGATCGAAATATCCCCATCGCCCGACCCCAGACGCGCATCCAGGCTGCTGCCCGGGCCATAACGCGGCTTTTCCACCTGCCCGGCGTCGGACTGGATGCCACCGCTGAACGTCTTGACGTTCAACTGCGCCGAGACAGTGGCCGGCAGCTTCAGCGCGACCGAACCGCTGACCGTCTGCATCGTCACCTTGCCGCCCGGCGCCATGCCGGTCGCGCTCACGTCCAGGCTGCCCGAGACGGTTTCCACCGCCAGCCGCTGGATCCGCCCGGCATTGACGTTGACCCGGCCGGAAACCGATTCGGCCGCCACTTCCCCTGACGCCCCACCGCCGGCCAGCAACTGGCCACTGACCGTGCGCGCATCCAGGCGTGCGGTCTGCAGCTGCGAGCGGATGCCACCACTGACCGTGTTCAACGTGGTCTCGCCACTGCGCCCGGCCGCGGTGATGCTGCCGCTGACACTGTTGGCCTGCAGGCGGCGCACGTCGATGTCGGCGACGTCGATGTCGGCGCTGATGGTGCCCAGCTGCACTTCCACCGAACGCGGCACGCGCAGCTCCAGGGTCGCCCCGCCGTTGCTGCGGCCACGCGGGTACTCCACTTCCCAGCGCACCCGGTTGCTGCTCTTGTCCTGCTTGAGGGTGAGCCCATCGGCCATCGAACCGGTCAGCGCCACGTCGCTGCGGTCCCAGCCGCGCACGGTCACTTTGCCGGCGATGTTGCTGATCTCCACGCGGCCGCCGGCCCCCAGTGGGTGGCGCTCATTGACGTTGGTGGCGGCCTGGGCAACCAGCGGCAGGCACAGGGCCAGGGCGGCGATCAGGGACAGAGGAATGCGCATGGGGTTCTCCTTCAAGTGGGCAGGCCGGCGGACAGCACCGCCTGCTGGGTGAGTTCCAGCCGCAGCGCGTAGGTACGCTGCAGTTGCCCGAGCAGATAGCGCGAGCGGGGATTTTCAGCGATGGCCGCACGGATGTTGTCCGCGCTGGCGTCGAGTTCATGCAGGGCCGGGCGCCACTCATCGGTGAGATCGGCACTGGGCAGAGCTGCAATGGCCTGCTGGTATTCACCGGCCATCGCATCGGCCTGGCGCTGCAGCAGCGATGGTGCCGGCGTGTGCGGGACCGGCGTCGGCACCACCATCAGCAGCGCCAGCGCGGCGGCCAGGCCGAGCCCGATGCGCAGCGGCCAGCGTTGCCGCCGGCGGCGTGTCGGCAGCGTTGCCACCGCAACCGCCGGGGCCGGGGCCTGGGCCTGGGCCTGGCCTGGCAGCTGCGCGGCAATGCCCTGCCACACCCGTGCCGGCGGGACGCGCTCGGTTGGCAGGGCGCGCAGGCGTGCACTCAGCTCGTCGTGAGCGGACAGTTCGTCGTGATCGGAATCATGGGGGGTCATGCGGTTTCTCCTAGGCGTGCACGCAGCAGGCCGCGCGCACGGTGCAGCTGTGCTTTGGAACTGCCGACGGCCATCTGCAGCTGGTCGGCGATTTCCTGGTGTTTCCACCCTTCGATGTCATGCAGGACCAGGACCGCGCGGGCCCGTGGCGGCAGTGTTTCCAACGCGCGCTCCAGGTCCATCGAGGTGCCGGCGCAGCGGTCCTGGGCGGGCAGCATGGCCAGCGACTCCCAGCCCTCCTCACCGGCATCGCGCGCATCGCCGGTGGCGTTGGCGCGCAGTTCCATCAGCGCTGCATTCACGCCCAGGCGGTGCAGCCAGGTGCCCAGGCTGCTTTCGAAACGGAAGCCCGGCAGGGCGCGCCATGCCTGCAGGAAGGCCTCCTGCAGGGCATCCTCGGCGCGAGCCGCGTGGCCGCCGCACAGCCGCCACAGCACGGCGTATACACGCGGCGAATGCCGTCGGTAGATGCGTTCGTACGCGGTCACGTCGCCGGCCGCCGCGGCACGCACGAGGGCGTGGTCATCGGCGGCGTCGGCCTGGGTCGTGGCGCTGGAGGCGGGCATGGTCGTGTCGAGCATATCCGTTGGATGCGGGGGGCATGGAAAAGGTTTAAGCCCGTTCTGACTTTCTTTTCAGGTGCCTCCGCTTGGGGCTGCTGCGAGCGTGAGGGCCCCGTAGCAACCGGCAGGCCCCTCGGCAAATGTCCCCCGGCCGCCGCCTTAAGGCGACGACCTCCTCCTTGATTTTGCCCAGGGGCCTACCGGCCGCTACGGGACTCGCGTGTGGCACGCGTGCGGCAAGGCGGATTATTTCTGCGGTCTTTAAACCTTCCTGGCCGGCGCTGCATCCAATCCCATGTCACTACCGGCCCCCGCCAAGGAGTATTCCCATGTCTTCCAGTTGCCTGGCCCTGCTGCTCTCGCTGGCCACCGGCTGCACGCTGCCGTGGAGCCCGCTGCAGATCCAGGTCACGTTGAGGTCTGAAGCACCCGATGTCTGTGTGCAGTACGCGCAGAACGCGCCGCTGTGTGCCTCGGCGATGATCGCTGTGTTCGATGTGTACGGCAGGAAGCCGGAGTAAGCCGGCACCACGATGCGGTGAGGCGCATCGGCATTACCATGGCGGGATCGGCACTAACGCTGCAAAGGAATTCCTCCCCCATGAAAGACCATCTGCCCGCCTGGACCCACGAATGGCTGCACTACGGGGTCCCTGCCCTGCAGATTCTGGTGACCCTGCTGGTGGCCTGGCTGCTGCGGCTGGTTGCCCGGCGGCTCATCCGCCGCGTCGGTGAGCACTACACACTCCCGCCGGAAATGATCATGGGCGCACGTCGGGTGTTCACCTTCGTGGTGTATTTCACCGTGCTGCTGATCGTGCTCAACATCGTGGGCGTCTCGGCAACGGTACTTTGGACCGCTTTCACCGGGTTCGCCGCGGTCGGCGCGGTGGCGTTCTTCGCGGCGTGGAGCGTGCTGTCCAACATCTTCTGCACGCTGCTGATCTTCACCACGCGGCCGTTCCGCCTGCACGATTACATCGAGCTGCTGGAGAACGGTGAGAAGCCTGGACTCAAGGGCCGCGTGATCGACATCAACCTGATCTACACCACATTGCAGGAAACCGGCAGCGGGCATGAAGGCACGGTGCTGCAGATGCCCAACAACATGTTCTTCCAACGCACCGTGCGCCGTTGGCGCGATCCTTCGCAGGCGCCGGGCGGGATTCAAGGGGACGGCTGAGTCCCGCCGCCGTCGGCCAGGCAATGCCCGCTGCGGGATCGATACCTAGCGCAGCTGGCTGTCCTTGCTGCCGCGGCGGTTGTAGCCGCTGCCCTCCTGCTGGGCGGCGTCCTCTTCTTCCTGGCAGCGCACGCACAGGCGTACGCCGGGTACGGCCTTCCGCCGCGCCTCGGGAATGGGCGCGTCGCAGTGCTCGCAGTGGGTCAAACCGGGGCCGTCGCGCAGCTGCGCGCGTGCCCGCTGGATGGCTTCATCGACGGTGGCGTCGATCTGATCCTGGACGGCACCGTCGCCAGCCCAACCTGTCGCCATGATGTGTCTCCCATGCCGGTGTCAGGCCACCAGCATAGACCCCGTCCACCGCGCCCAGCCAACGTAGGGCTGAACGCCCGCGGCGCCGGGTGAACGCTTCAGACGTGGCTTACCAGACCAGGTCGTCCGGCACCTGGAACTGGGCGTAGTACGCATCGTCCTCGGCGTTGCCGGTGCTCGGTTCGCTGCCGGGCTGGGCGTTGTCGAGCACGATCACACTGGCATCGCGCTCGCGGACCTTCTCGGCCGCAGCCCGCGGCAGCAGTTCGAAACCGTCGCCATGGCGCACGATCACCAGGCTGCCCGAGGCCAGCTGGCGGCGCAGCACGTTGTTGACCAGCAGGGTGCGGATCACGGTGCCGTCGTTGAAGCGGTACTCGCTCTCGCCTTCACGCTTGACCTTGTGCGCCTCGACGATCTGGCGGACCTGGGCCTGCAGCTCCTGGGCGTGGGCCTTGGCCTTGCGCTCGGCTTCCAGCGCACGATCGCGCTCGGCCTTTTCCGCGCGCAGGCGCTCGGCCTCGCGCTGGCTTTCGCTGGGCGCGGCCGGAGCCTTGCCGTGACGGGCTTTCACCTGTTCACGGGCGGCCTGGGAGACCTGGGATTTCTTGACCAGCCCAGCCTTGAGCAGCTGCTCCTGCAGGGGATTTGCCTTCGCCATACGCCTAGCATCTGTTGTTGCGGGATTCCGGGGGCCATCATACTGGTCTGCCCGCCCCGCCCCAACCGCCCGCATGACCGCCCTGAAGTACCTCGCCGGCTATCCCGACGCCCTGCAGCAGCAGGTGCGCGAGCTGATCGCGGGCGATCGGCTGGGGCCGTGGCTGGAGCGCCGCTATGCCGAACTGCATACCGTCCGCAACGACCGCCAGCTGTACGACTACACCCAGGGCCTGAAAGAGCGCTACCTGCGCCAGTCCGCGCCGCTGTCCAAGGTGATCTACGACAGCAGGCTGCAGGTCCTCAAGCACGCGCTGGGCACCCACACCACGGTCTCGCGTGTGCAGGGCAGCCGGCTCAAGGCCAGCCGCGAGATCCGCATCGCCACGGTGTTCCGCGAGGCGCCGGCACCGTTCCTGAAGATGATCGTGGTGCACGAGCTGGCCCACCTGAAGGAATCGGACCACAACAAGGCCTTCTACCAGCTGTGTACCCACATGGAAGCGGACTACCACCAGCTGGAGTTCGATCTGCGTCTGTACCTGACCCACCTGGAACGCACGCCGGCCTGAGCCGCAGCGACCCTCATCGCGCAGCGCCGGGCCCCAGCCAGTACACTCCCCGCCCGCTTCCCGTTTTATGTTGCCTGCCCCATGACCGACCCGATCCGACTCGACAAACGCCTGACCAGCCTGATCGGCTGCTCCCGTGGCGACGCCCAGCGCTACATCGAGGGCGGCTGGGTGACCGTCAACGGCCAGGTGGTCGAACAGCCGCAGACGATGGTCACCGACGAGGACATCGTGCTGCGCGAGAACGCCGAGGCGACCCGCACCGAGACCGTGAGCATGCTGCTGCACAAGCCGGCCGGCATGCGCTCGGACGAACTGTGCGCCCTGGTGACCCCGGAAAGCCGCAGTGAACTCGATGCCACCGGTGTGACCCTGCTGCAGCGGCATTTCCACGCCCTGCAACTGGTGATGCCGCTGTCCGATGACGAGAGCGGCCTGGTGGTGGTCAGCCAGGACGGGCGCGTGATCTCGCACCTGAAGGATCGCGGCGCAACGCTGGAGCAGGAATACCTGGTGGAAGTCAGTGGCGAGCTGGCGCCCTACGGCATGAAGCGCCTCGCGCACGGCCTGAGCTTCCGCAGCTGGCCGTTGCCACCGTGCAAGGTGAGCTGGCAGAACGAAACCCGCCTGCGCTTTGCGATCAAGCCGGTGCATCCGGGCCAGCTGCGCGACATGTGCGCCCAGGTCGGGCTGGAGGTCATCAGCATCCGCCGCCTGCGCATCGGCCGCGTCGCGATGGGCAAGCTGGTCCCGGGCCAGTGGCGTTACCTGGCGCCGGACGAGCGTTTCTAAACCGCGCCAGCACTCGCCCTGCACGCCCCGGCCGCTTACGATCGGGGCATGACCGAAAAAAAACCGTTCTGGCGCCGGCTGCTGCGCTGGCTGGGGATCGTTGTCGCCCTGCTGATCCTGCTGGTCCTCAGCGGCCTGCTGCTGGCCGATCACCTCACCCCGCAGGCCGTGGGCGAGCGTTCGACGGTGCTGCCCACGCAGGCCGACCAGACCCCGATCGATCGCGAGCTGGTCCGCCTGCAGGCCGAGCACCCCGGCCAGACCGGTGTGGCCTTCCTGTCCGACGGGCTGGACGCATACGCCGCACGCGCGGTGATCACCCAGCACGCCGGGCGCAGCCTGGACCTGCAGTACTACATCTGGCACGACGACCTCATCGGCCATCTCATGGCCAACGAGTTGTACCGCGCCGCCGAGCGCGGCGTGCGGGTACGCATCCTGCTCGATGACATGAACGCGCAGGACAAGGACGCGCTGATGATGGCGCTCGATGCGCACCCCAACATCGAGATCCGCCTGTACAACCCGTTCCGCAACCGCAGCGGGCTCTGGCGCCTGGTCGAGATGGTGCAACGCGTTTTCAGCGTCAACCACCGGATGCACAACAAGTCATGGATCGCCGATGGGCGCGTGGCGATCGTCGGTGGCCGCAACATCGGCGAGGAATACTTCAGCGCACGCCCGGATGTGAACTTCCGCGACCTGGACCTGCTGGTGGCCGGCGAAGCGGTGCAGCAGGCCAACACGATCTTCGACGAGTACTGGAACAGCGATACCGCCGTGCCGATCCGTGCGCTGGCGTTCTACACCGAACCGCAGCTGCGCCTGCTGATCCGCGAAAGCGAGCACGAAGCGCGCCTGGACAGTGCCAAGCCCTACCTGGAACGCGTGGCGCGTTCGCAGGCGGAGAAATCGTATTACCGCGATGCGCTGGATCTGCACTGGTCAAACCACGTGGCGATCGCCTCGGACCCGCCGATGAAGCACCGCCGCGACGATCAGGCCGGCTGGCTGGTGACGCGCCTGGTGCAGGAGCTGCAGAGCACGCAGCACAAAGCCTTGCTGATCTCGCCCTACTTCGTGCCCGGCGAGGAGGGCACCGAGGGGCTGGGCGCGATGGTGGCGCGTGGCGCGCAGGTCGGGGTGATCACCAACTCCCTGGCCGCCAATGACGTGGCCGCCGTGCACAGCGGTTACATGCACTACCGGGCACCGTTGCTGCGCAGTGGCGTGCAGCTGTACGAGCTCAAATCGCGCGGCAACGTCGATGGCGGCGGCCTGTTCGGCAGCAGTGGCGCCAGCCTGCATACCAAGGCCTTCATGATCGACGACCAGCGCGGCTTCGTCGGCTCGTTCAATCTGGACCCTCGCTCGGCGTATCTGAACACCGAGATGGGCGTGCTGTTCAACGATCCGGTCCTGGCCGCGCAGCTGCGCGGGGAATACCTGCGCCTGGCCAGCCCACGCCAGAGCTACTGGGTGGCCCTGGGACCGGACGGCGACGTGCGTTGGCTGGAGCGGGATGCGCAGCCGCCGCACTGGCTGTCTACCGAACCGGACACCGGGTTCTGGCTGCGGGCCAGCGCACGCGCGATCAGCTGGCTGCCGCTGGAGTCGCAGCTCTAGCTCAGCCGGCCTGGGCCACGTCCAGCTCGGCCTCTTCGCCCTCCAGCGTTTCCACGGGCCGCCCGTGCACGCGCCGCCAGATCCACTGCAGTGCATGCGGCGGCGTGTCGTCCAGTTGCTCCAGCAACGCCAGCGCCTGGACCTGACCGATCTGGCCATGGCGGCACAGCAGGCTGGCCGCCGCCGCCGCACGCGCAAAGCGCAGGCTGGCCGCCAATCCACTACCACTCTGGCGGATCAAGGCATCGTGCACGGCCTTGGGCAGCTCCCATGCCGCGGCGATGCGGCTGGCCACCGGCAGGGTCCAACTGTCGAGAAGATCGGCCGCCAGCGCACGCGGCGGGGCGGCGAGCGCCTGTTGCGTGCAGGCATCGAGCAGATGGCGCATCACCAGCGCCGCGCCCAGGCCCTGGGTCAGGCCCAGCCACTGCGCGGCGAAGCCATCTTCATGGGTCACGGTGCGTGCGTGGTCGGCGGCAGCGCGCGAGGCCAGCAGCGCATGCTCCCAGATCACCGCGCTGAACTGCGGAAAGGCATCGCACTGCAGTTGCATCACCGGCTGCACCAGCACCGCGCTGATGATCTGGCGGATGCCATCGGTACCGACCAGGGTGACCGCGCGCTGCAGGGTCTCCACCGGGCGCGCCTGCACCCGGTAGACCGGGCTGTTGGCGATGCGCAGCAGATTGCCGGTCAACACCGGGTCCTGGCTGATGATCGCGGCCATTGCGCGCGCCGAGGCGTCGCTGTCGTTGACGGTCTGGATCAGCTGCGGCAGCAGCTGCGGACGGCGGGGCAGGTGTTTGGCCGACCAGTCCCGCGCCAGCAGCGACGCGGTGACGGCATCACGCAGTTCAACGGTGCGCGGGGCCGCCGCGTCGGCGGCATCGCCACTGCGCGGCACCAGTGCCAGCGTATGCAGCCCGGCCTGCAGCACCCCCACCGGATCGGTACCCGGCGCTACCGGGGCGACCGGCAACGCCGCGGCCCGCCCGTGCGTGGCGGCGCCACGCGCCATCGCCCGGGCCACCACGGCACGCCGCCGGTGACCGAGCACAGCGGCCATGCCAAGCAGCGCCAGCACAGCGGCGCCGACGACCATCGCGCCGTTCATGCCCATGGCCCTGGACGCGCCGGGTCCCGCACTTGCCTTGTTGCGACTGCGCCCACGTGATCCTTCCTGCGATGACCGGCCATCCACACCGTTGCCACGGCATCGGCCTGCGCTTCAGCAACTTTAATGGCCGTGGTGCGCAGGACCCCTGACAACACCGTCCTTCGGAATGCACTAGAATGGCGCCGCGCGACCCGTCCGAGACCCGACGACGTCGCTTTTTTTGTTTTACAACCCACCTTTTGCTGGCGCGTTCGCCGCTGTTCGCCACCGTTCGCACCATCGGAGCCACCATGTTATTTGAAACCCTCGAAACCACCGGTCACGAACAAGTGGTGTTCTGCCACAGCCGCGACGCCGGTCTGAGGGCGATCATCGCCATCCACAACACCACCCTCGGCCCGGCCCTGGGCGGTGTGCGCATGCGTCCCTACGCCAGCACCGACGAGGCCCTGGCCGATGCGCTGCGCCTGAGCCGCACCATGACCTACAAGAACGCCCTGGCCGGCCTCAACGTGGGTGGTGGCAAGGCGGTGATCATCGGTGACCCCAAGCGCGACAAGACTGAAGTGCTGTTCCGCGCTTTCGGCCGTTATGTCGATTCGCTGGGTGGCCGCTACATCACCGCCGAGGACGTCGGCACCGATGTCAACGACATGGAAAACATCTACCTGGAGAGCGAGTACGTCACCGGCGTACACCAGGTGCACGGCGGCTCCGGCGACCCGGCACCGTTCACCGCGTACGGCGCGCTGCAGGCGCTGATGGCGTCGATGCAGCACAAGCTGGGCCATGAGGAAGTGGGCAAGGCCAGCATCGCGGTGCAGGGCCTGGGCCATATCGGCATGGAACTGGTGAAGCTGCTGCGCGATCGTGGCGCCAAGCTGTACGTCAGCGACCTGGACAGCACGCGCGTGGACCGCGCTGTCACCGAATACGGTGCGGAGGCGGTCAAGCCGGAAGACATCTACGACGTCAACGCCGACATCTTCGCGCCCTGCGCGCTGGAAGGCGCGATCAATCCGGATACCCTGCCGCGCCTGAAGTGCAAGATCGTCTGTGGTACCGCCAACAACCAGCTTTCCAGCCTGGAGGTCGGCGACGAGCTGCACGCGCGCGGCATCCTCTACGCACCGGATTACGCGGTCAACGCCGGGGGCGTCATGAACGTCTCGCTGGAGATCGACGGCTACAACCGTGAGCGCGCGATGCGCCTGATCCGCAGCATCTACCACAACCTCGGCCGCATCTTCGCGCTGTCGCAGAGCGAGGGCATCGCCCCGCAGCGCGCCGCCGACCAGATCGCCGAATCGCGCATCCTGTCGATCGGCAAGCTGAAGATGCCGCTGGGCCGGAGCACGCCGCGCCGGGGCAGCCTGCGCGGCAACTGAGCCGTTGCGCTGACAAACGAAGAGGGCGCGATCATCGATCGCGCCCTCTTTTTTTTTTGCGTCGCGGCCAGGCCCGCGTTTAGAACCCAGCCGAATAGCGCACCTGCACCTGACGCAGATCGCCGCGCGGCCCAAAGCGCTGGTCGTACCCGAACGCCAGTCGGCTGTTGCGGCTCAACCACGACTCCAGCGAGAGCCCGAACAACCCGCCCGAGCGGGCCGGCTGCAACCCTGCTACCGGCGCCCAGGCCTCGACGCCGACGAAGCTGGCCTCCAGCGAAAGGCCGTCGCTGGACAAATGCTGCTGCCATTCGGCATAGCCGCGCAGCGACCAGCCGCCCCAGCGCCGCTCGGCGCGCAGGCCGGCCAACGCCTGGCTGCGCGTACTCACGGCATCGCGCGCGCGCAGCCCGAAGCCCATGCCGCCTGTTTCACTGAAACCATCGCTGTCCACCCGGGCGTACTCGGCGCCCAGGTAAGGCGTCAGCGAGGCAGTGGCATTGCCGAAACGGTAGCCCGACTCCACGCTGGCCGCGCTGAAGCTGCCGCCATAGCGCGCATTGACGCCGTACTGCCCGGCACCGAGCAGCAACTGGCGATCGATCTCACGGGTGAACTGGCCGGCGCCGATCTGGCCCATCGCATACGCACGGCCGGTCCCCCAGCCCGCATAGACCTGCGCCTGCGATTGACGATCGCGGCCGCGGTCACTGCCCCACTCCCGGCTGCCGTAGCTGCGCGTTTCGCCGAACGCGAAACCGAGCATGCCGTGGCTGCCCAGCGCCATGTCCTGGCCCATCATCCAGCCCCGGGTCGCCACCCCGTTGCCGGCGAAGCTGCCCTGGCCCGCCTCGCCCAGCGTGCTCTGCCAGGCACCGCGCAGGCGTGGCGCGGCCTGCACATCACCGACCCGTGCCGACAGCGCACGACGGTTCATGTCGATGCTGTCGAAGGTCGCTGCCGTGGCCAGGGCGTGGGCCTTGCCGGAGAGGCTGTCCAGGCTGGCCTGCAAGGCGCTGGCGCCATCCACCTGCTGCAGCTTCCCGGCCGCGTCGGCAAACCCATCCAGTGCCGCGCCGCTGCGATCCAGCACTTCAAACGCGGATTCGACCCGCGCTGCCGAGGCCAGCGCCGTGCCGCCCAGGCCGGCCTGGAGGCTGGCGCTGGTCACGCTGATGCGGTCGATGACCATGGTGACGTCGTTGTTGGCGTGCAGCAGGCTGGCCTGGAGCAGGCTGCCGGGTGCCAGCCCATTGGTGACGCTGGCGAAGGTGCCGGTCACCCCACCATCGGCATGCAGCAGCGGCTGCGTGCGTCCGTCCTGGGGCACGTAGCCACTGATGATGCTGTCCACGCGCACCGTGCCGGCCAGCGTGGCGGTGCCGTTCACCATGAGCGGGTTGGCCCCCAGTGCGACGACCAGTTGCGCGCCGGCACGCTGGATGTAGTTGCCTTCGATGACAGCATCGATATTGTCGCTGCGCAGCATCACGCTGGCGCCGTTGTCCACGTTGCCGCCCACCCGCGTGGTGCCGTTCATGAACTGCAGCGCCGCGGCGTTGGGATCACCTGCCTGCGGCACGATGAGCACGTTGGAACGCAGCGACGCACCGCCGCGCAACGCAAGGGTGCCGCGCTCGATGAACGTGTCACCGGTGTAGGTATTGGCGCCGGCCAGGGTCAACGCACCCGTACCCTGCTTGGTCAGTCCGCCACTGCCGCTGATGTCGTTGCTCCATACCGAATTCAGCCCCGGCGTGCTGACATTGACCGTCGTATCGCCCCAGTCCAGCCTGGCCGGTCCGTTGATCGCCTTGGCGATGTTGAGCAGGCCATAGCCGAAGGTGCTGTCCACGCCACCCGCGCCGAGATCGGTCGCCGTGCCGAGCAGGGTCTGACGCACCAGGTCGTTGGTGAAGTACGGGTACTTCTGCCACACCAGCGCGGCCGCGCCGGAGACCAGCGGCGCTGCATAGGACGTGCCCGAGCCGTAGTAGTACGTGGGCGTGCCGCCGGTGTTGGCCGGATCGACGTACGCCGCGGTGCCCGGGGCCGCAAGGCAATAGCGTGCTGCCACGCCGCACGCGTTGGCGTAGGAGGCCAGCTTGCTCGGGTCGGCGGTATCGACCGCGGTCACGCTGAGCCACCCGCGCTCCAGATCCGCTGCCGGCAGGCTGCCGCCGGTGCCCGGCTGGCTGGGCAGGGCCGCCATGCTGGAGGGATTGGCCTTGCTCTCGTTGCCGGTCGCGAACACCACCAGGCCGCCATTGCCGATGATGAAAGGACGGTACTCCTGGGCAATCGGCGAGGTGGCGGCCGGATTGGTCCAGTACAGGCCGCCCCACGAGTTGTTCATGATCTTGACGCCGGCATTGATCAGATCCTGGTGCACGGGCGCCAGGCCCAGCGCACCGCTGACCTGGTTGCCGCTGCCGGACCCATCATCGACCGGGCTTTTGTCGGCGATGATCCGTGCCGACACGATCTGCGCATCCGTCGCCACACCGCCTGGCCAGCTTCCCACCCGGCGACCGGCCGCCAACTGGGACACCACAGTGCCATGCCCGACCACATCATCCACGTTGGGGTTGTTCACCCGCGGATCGACGTAGGTGTAACTGGCCACGACGCGCCCGTTGAGCGCCGGATGGCTGCGGTTGACGCCTGAATCGACTACGCCGATGCGCACGCCGGCGCCGGTCCAGCCGGCCGCCTGCGCGGGGCCGGCCTGGATGATGCTCAGGTGCGCATCGAAGGCCGGCTGTGCCGGCGGTGCCGTGGTCGGCGGTGGCGTCGGGGGCGTGGTGGGGGGCGGCGACGGCGGGGTGGTCGGGGGAGGCGACGGCTCCAGATCCCCGCGGACATTGCTGCCCCCGCCTCCGCAGGCACTGAGTGCCAACGCCAACGCCGCGGCCAAGGCCGACCTGCCGATCACAACCTGCTTCATCCCTGCTCCCCTTGTGAATGGACCTTCCCCACCTGCCTGCCCCCGGGCAGACACCGGCAGTCAATGCCGACCCTCTATACTGGACCGACCCCCACGCAGTCTGCCGGGAAATGCGTCGGCTTCCAACGCCCGCGTTCCCATTCCGCTCTTCGCTCACGCACCAAAGAGATTGCACATGTCCAACATCGTCATCGCCGCCGCCAAGCGCACCGCCATCGGCTCCTTCCTGGGCCAGTTCAACGGCGTGCCGTCCCCGACCCTGGGGTCCACCGTGATCGCCGCGGCCCTGGAGCAGTCCGGAGTACCGGCTGCGGACGTTTCCGAAGTGATCATGGGCTGCGTGCTGCCGGCCAACCTCGGCCAGGCGCCGGCCCGCCAGGCCGCGATCGCCGCCGGGATTCCGGTCTCCACCGGCGCCACCACCCTCAACAAGGTGTGCGGCTCGGGCATGAAGGCCATCATGCTGGGGCATGACCTGATCAAGGCCGGCTCGGCCAGCATCGTGGTCGCCGGCGGCATGGAGTCGATGTCCAACGCCCCGCACATGATCCCCAACTCGCGCACCGGCAACCGCTTCGGCAACTTCCAGGTGATCGACCACATGGCCCACGACGGCCTGGTCAATGCCTATGACGGCAAAGCCATGGGCGAGTTCGCCGAGTGCACGGTGGAGAAGTACCAGGTCAGCCGCGAGGACCAGGATGCCTTCGCCATCGAATCGGTGCGCCGTGCGCAGGCCGCCCAGGCCAACGGCGCTTTCGACGGTGAGATCGTCCCGGTGAAGGTCAGCACGCGCAAGGGTGAGGTGGAATACGCACAGGACGAGCAGCCGAGCCGCTCGGACATCGCCAAGATCCCGACCCTGCGCCCGGCGTTCAAGAAGGACGGCACCGTCACCGCCGCCAGTTCGTCGAGCATCTCCGACGGCGCTGCCGCCGTGGTGCTGCTGTCCGAAGAAGATGCCGCCGCCCGCGGCCTGCAGCCGCTGGCCCGCATCGTCGGCCATGCGACCCACTCCCAGGCGCCGGAATGGTTCACCACCGCCCCCATCGGTGCGATCCAGAAGCTGCTGGAAAAGACCGGCTGGACGCTGGACCAGGTGGACCTGTTCGAGATCAACGAAGCCTTCGCCGTGGTCGCGATGGCGCCGATCCGCGAACTGGGCATTCCGCACGACAAGGTCAATGTCAATGGCGGCGCCTGCGCATTGGGTCATCCCATCGGTGCGTCCGGTGCACGGCTGGTGGTCACGCTGGTGAACGCATTGCGCAAGCGTGACGCCAAGCGCGGAATTGCTACCCTGTGCATTGGCGGCGGCGAAGCCACGGCCATCGCTATCGAATTGATTTGATTTGATTTAACGCGCATTTCTCAAAACTGAATGCGCGATCGCTTGACAGCCAATCGTGGCTTGTCATCATGTTGCCGGGCGCGCAATAGCGCGTTGCCTAATCTAACGACGAGGATTCACAACAATGAGCATCAACAAGCTGCTGATCGCGATGGCCCTGGGCCTGGCTCTGACCGCCTGCTCGAAGCAGGAGCAGGCTGCTGACGCCGCCGCTTCGGCCAACGAAGCTGCCGCTGACGCCCAGGCCGCTGCTGACCAGGCCGCTGCTGCTGGCGCCCCGGCTGCTGACGCTGCCCAGGCTGCTGCTGACACCGCCACCACCGCTGCTGACGCTTCGGCTGATGCCGCTGCCCAGGCTGCCGGCGCTGCCACCGACGCTGCTGCCGACCAGGCTGCTGACGCTGCCAAGGCTGCCGAAGGCACCGCCGAGAAGGCCAAGGACGCTGCTGAAGAAGCCAAGAAGTAATAACTTCTTTCTTCAAGCACGTCTGAAGAAGCCGCTGGTTCGCCAGCGGCTTTTTCTTTGGGCGCGTGTTGTGCAGATCCTGCCACGCACCGGTTCTTCACAGACGCATGAATAGGCTGGCCTCCCATCCATCGCCGTTCTGGAGCGCCACATGAAGATCCGTCCGCTGACCACCTCCCTGCTGGCTGCTTCCCTGCTGCTCGGCCTGGCCGCGTGCAAGGGCCCGGAGGCCGAACAGGCCCGCCGTGATGCCGCCCAGGCTGCCGACAGCACCAATGCCGCCGCGCGCGAAGCCGTGGACAAGGCCGCTGCCGCCACCCGCACTGCCGCCGACGATGCCGCTGCCGCCTCCGAGCGCGCCGCCGCCGACACCCAGCAGGCGCTCGACCGCGCAGCCGCAGCGACCTCCGAGGCCGCTGGCGAAGCCAAGGTTGCCGCCAAGGATGCGGCCGCCCATGCCAGCGATTCAACCGCCGACGCCGCGCAGAAAGTCGCCGACAAGGCACGCGACGTTGCCGACGACGCCAAGAAGAACGCCAACGAAGCCAAGCGCTGAATCGGCTCCCTCACGCCGTCTTCGGGTGTGACCAACGCCCCCTCTCCGGAGGGGGCGTTTTCATTGGGGCGCGTTCACGGCAGAGCGCGGCTCAGCACGGCCGCGAAATCCACGTCGGCCGGCAACGTCCCGAAGGCCATCCCATGCTCGGCACCCAGCCGCGAGCGGACGAAGGCCGATGCGTTCGGGCTCTGCGCGCCCAGCAGGACCGCGGCCTGCAAGACCAGCGCCAGGCGTTCGGTGATACGGCGGGCCTGAGCTTCCTGTGGCGTTGCCGCGCGCTGCATGCGTAACGCCCGCAGTGCCGCGTCATAGATCGCATCCACACCGGCCACCGCATCCAGCTCGGCGTCCAGCGCCTGCAGCACCTGTGGTTCGCGCGACAGCGCACGCAGCACATCCAGGCACTGGATGTTGCCGCTGCCTTCCCAGATCGAATTCAACGGCGCTTGACGATACAGCCGCGGCAGCATCGACTCCTCCACATAGCCGGCACCGCCGAGGCACTCCTGCGCTTCATTGACGAACACGGCCGCGCGCTTGCACACCCAGTACTTGCCCACCGCCGTCGTGATGCGTGCGAATGCGGCCTGCTGCGGGTCCGTCCCGGCCTGATCCACCGCCCGCGCCACGCGCAGGGCAAACACCGTGGCCGCTTCGGATTCGATCGCCAGATCCGCCAGTACGTTGGCCATCAGCGGGTGCTCGCTCAGCTGCTTGCCGAAGCTGCTGCGATGCCGGGTGTGATGCAGCGCCTGCGCCAGGGCCATGCGCATCTCGGCGGCGGCACCGAGCATGCAGTCCAGCCGCGTCATCATGACCATGCCGATGATGGTCGCCACCCCGCGCCCTTCCTCGCCCACCCGCTGCGCCCAGGCCCCGCACAGCTCCACCTCGCTGGAGGCGTTGGACCAGTCGCCAAGCTTGTCTTTCAAGCGCATCAGACGGAACGCGTTGCGGTGGCCATCGGCCAGGCGCCGCGGCATGAGGAAACAGCTCAGGCCGCCCGGCGCCTGCGCCAGCACCAGGAAGCCATCGGACATCGGCGCGGAGAAGAACCACTTATGGCCCACCAACGCATAGCTGCCATCGGCCTGGGGCTCGGCCCGCGTGGTGTTGCTGCGTACGTCCGAGCCGCCCTGCTTCTCGGTCATGCCCATGCCCAGGGTGATCCCGGCCTTGTCGGCAATGGGTACGTCACGCGGGTCGTAGTGAGGCGCTGCCGCCTTGTCCGCCCAGGCGGCGAGCGACGGATCCTGGCGCAACACGGCGACCGCAGCGTGGGTCATCGTCAACGGGCAACTGGTGCCCGCCTCGGCCTGGTGGTGCAGATAGCTCAACGCCGCGCGTGCCACATGCGCGCCGGGGCGACCATCGTGCCAGGACAGCCCGGCCACGCCATGCGTTTTCGCCGCCGTCATCAGCTGGTGGTATGCCGGATGGAACTCGACGGTATCGATGCGATGGCCCTGTGCATCGTGGGTGCGCAGACGCGGGCGATCGCGGTTGGCATCGAAGCCGATCCGATAGAGCTCATCGCCGGCGAGACCGCCATAGCTGGCCAACTGGCCCGCGAACGCGGCGCCGCCTTCGCGCTGTACTGCCTCGGCCAGCGCGACGTCGTCGGCCCACAGATTGCGCCCTCCGAACGGTGGCGGCTGGTTGCTCACCTGATGCGTTTCGAACGCGGGCAATGCAGACGTCATCACGGCGACCTCCTTGCAGACAGATGCACCGATTCTGCCGCATCTCCCTGCAGGCCGCCGTTCATGCGGATTCTCACCTCCTGCACGAGCGCGGCGGCACAGTGCAGACATGAACACCGATGCCGACAACGAAGACCTGGTGGTGCTCCGGCCCGAGGGGCTGTACTGCCCGGCCGGTGATTTCCACATCGACCCGTGGCGGCCGGTGCCGCGTGCGGTGATCACGCACGGCCATGGCGATCACGCGCGCAACGGCATGGGCCATTACCACTGCACCACGCAGACCCTGCCGATCCTGCGCTGGCGCCTGGGCGATGTGGACTGCACCGCGCACGCGTACGGCGAGCGCTTCCCCTTGGGCAACACCGAGGTCTCGCTGCATTCGGCCGGGCATGTGCTGGGCTCGGCCCAGGTGCGGATCGCGCACGCGGGACGGGTATGGGTGGCCTCGGGCGACTACAAGCGCCAGCCCGATCCGAGCTGCGACCCGTTCGAGGTGGTGCCCTGCGACACCTTCATCACCGAAGCGACCTTCGGCCTGCCGGTCTACCGCTGGCCGGACACCGCGCAGGTCGCCGCCGACATCGTGGCCTGGCGGCGCGAATGCGAAGCACGTGGCGAGGCGGCCGTACTGCTCTGCTACGCGCTCGGCAAGGCGCAGCGGATCCTGGCCGAACTGCTGCCACTGGATGACCAGCCTGCGCTGCTGCATGGCGCGATCGCCACCGGCGTGGCGGTCTACCGCGAGGCCGGCATTGCGATGCTGGCCACCGAGCCGGTCAGCGAGCAGGCGCGCGGTGCCGAGTTCGCCGGCAAGCTGATTCTTGCCCCGCCCTCGGCCGCCGGAAGCGCGTGGATGCGCCGCTTCAAGCGTGCGCAGCTGGGCTTCGCCTCCGGCTGGATGCGGGTGCGTGGCAACCGCCGCCGGCGCAACTACGATCGCGGCTTTGTGGTCTCCGATCACGCCGACTGGCCCGACCTGCTGCGCACCATCGCCGAAACCGGCGCGCGACGCGTGATCGCCACCCACGGCAATACCGATGCGCTGATCCGGTTCCTGCGCGAGCGGGGTGTCGCCGCCGAAGCGTTCGCCACCGGCTACGGGGACGAAGAATGAAACGCTTCGCCGCGCTTTACAGCGAACTCGACCGCAGCACCGCGACCGGCGACAAGCGCGCCGCGCTGGTGCGCTACTTCCAGCAGGTGCCACCGCACGACGCGGCATGGGCCCTGTTCCTGCTGGCCGGCGGCAAGGTCACCAGTGCGCGGCAGAAGATCGCCGGCAACGCCGAACTGCGCGCGTGGGTCGCCGAGATGTCCGACACACCGGCGTGGCTGGTGGACGACAGCTATGACCAGGTGGGCGATCTGGCCGAGACCCTCACCCTGCTGATGGACGACCCGGTGCAGGCCGGGGCGGATATCGCGCTCGCCGACTGGATCGAGCAGAAGCTGCTGCCGGTCGCCAATCAACCCGAGCCGGTGCGCCACGCCGCGGTCACGCAGGCCTGGCAACACCTTGCCTTCGACGAGCGGCTGGTGTTCAACAAGCTGCTGACCGGCGCGCTGCGCGTGGGGGTATCGCAGCGGCTGGTGCAGCAGGCACTGGCCGAATGGTCGGGCCTTGATATCGCGCGCATCGCCCAGCGCATGCTCGGCAGCTGGGTGCCCACGCCCGGGCTGCTGGCGGCGCTGCTGTCACCGGAAGAGCGGCCGGAAGATCGCCAGCAGCCCTACCCGTTCTTCCTGGCCTCACCGCTGGAGGCGGAGGTCGACACGCTCGGGCCGATCGAGGACTGGCTGCTGGAATGGAAATGGGATGGCATCCGCCTGCAGGTGCTGCGCCGCCAGGGCGAAGTCGCGCTGTGGTCGCGCGGCGAAGAACGTCTGGATGGGCGCTTCCCGGAGATTGAAGCGGCGGCGATGGCGCTGCCCGATGGCTGCGTGATCGATGGCGAACTGCTGGCCTGGGCCGACGGCGATGATCTGCCGCTGCCCTTCACCGCGCTGCAGACGCGCATCCAGCGCCTCAAGCCTGGCCCCAAGACGCTGCGCGATACGCCGGTGCGCGTGCTCGCCTACGATCTGCTCGAACTGGACGGTGACGACCTGCGCGCCTTGCCGCTCTCGCAACGGCGTGCGCGCTTGGCCGAGGTGCTTGCCGCGCTGGACGACCCCCGCCTGATGCTGTCGCCGGCGGTCCGCGTGGCGGATTGGAGCGCGGCGGCCACGCAGCGCGATCTGGCCCGCGAGCGCGGTGTGGAAGGGCTGATGCTCAAACGCGGCGACTCTGTCTACCAGGCCGGGCGCCGACGCGGCGACTGGTGGAAATGGAAGATCGCCCCGCTGACCATCGATGCGGTGATGATCTACGCGCAGTCCGGCCACGGCCGGCGCAGCACGCTCTACACCGATTACACCTTCGGGGTGTGGGACGGCGAAACGCTGGTGCCGGTGGCCAAGGCGTACTCGGGCCTGGACGACAAGGAAATCCTGGCGCTGGACCGCTGGATCCGCGCGAACACGATCGAGCGCTTCGGGCCGGTGCGCAGCGTGCGTGGCGAGCAGGTGTTCGAACTTGGCTTCGAAGCGGTGAACCGCAGCAAGCGGCACAAGTCCGGCATCGCCGTACGCTTCCCGCGCATCCTGCGCTGGCGGCATGACAAACCCGCCAGCGAGGCCGACACCCTGGCCCAGCTGCAGGCGCTGGCGCGGTGACCCGACGCGAGGCCATGGCCCGGCTGACGGCGTGGTTCGCCAGCCGGGGCTGGGCGCCGCTGCCCTTCCAGAAAGCCATGTGGCGGCATTACCTGGCCGGCGCGTCCGGCCTGCTGCACACACCGACCGGCAGCGGCAAGACGCTGGCCATGTTCGGTGGCCCGTTGCTGCAGGCGCTCAACAACCCGCCCCCCCGAACCACCCGCGGCCGCGCGAAGACCCCTGTACCCGTCCTGCAGGTGCTGTGGATCACCCCGCTGCGGGCACTGGCCGCCGACACCGCGCGCGCGTTGCGTGAGCCACTGGATGCCCTCGGGTTGGACTGGCAGGTGGGCCTGCGTACCGGTGATGCCAGCGCGCGCGACAAGCGCCTGGCGCGTGAAGGGCGGCTGGATGTGCTGGTGACCACGCCCGAATCATTGGCGCTGCTGCTGAGCTATCCCGACACGATGGCGCGCCTGCAGCACCTGCGCTGCGTGGTGGTGGACGAGTGGCACGAACTGCTCGGCAACAAGCGCGGCGTGCTGCTGCAGTTGAATCTGCGCCGCCTGCGCGATGCCCTGCCCGCGCTGCAGGTGTGGGGGCTGTCTGCGACGCTGGGCAATCTGGACGAAGCGCGCGAGGTGCTGTTGCCCGATGTGCCCGATGCCCCGCTGGTGGCCGGCGCGCGGCCGCGCCCGGTCAGTGTGGAGACGCTGCTGCCCGCGCAGGGCGAGCGCTTCCCGTGGGCAGGCCACCTGGGTCTGTCGCAGTTGCAGCGCGTGCTCGAAAAACTGCTGACGGTGCGTACCAGCCTGCTGTTCACCAACACCCGTGCGCACGCCGAGCTCTGGCATCAGGCGCTGTCGGCGGTGTGGCCGGAAGACCCGGCCACACTCGCCCTGCATCACGGCTCGCTCGACCCGGCGTTGCGCCGCGCGGCCGAAGAAGGCCTGCGCGAGGGCCGGCTGCGCTGCGTGGTCGCCACTTCCAGCCTGGATCTGGGTGTGGATTTCCCCAGTGTCGACCAGGTGCTGCAGATCGGCAGCCCCAAGGGTATCGCACGGTTGCTGCAGCGCGCGGGGCGCGCCAGGCATCGTCCCGGCGAATCCGGGCACATCGTGTGTGTCCCCTCGCACGCGCTGGAGCTGGTGGAATACGCGGCTGCGCGGCGCGCGCTGGCCCACGGCCACATCGAAGCACGCCGGCCGCTGCGCTTGTCGCTGGATGTGTTGGCGCAGCATGCGGTGAGCTTCGCACTCGGCGGCGGCTTCGATCCGGACGTGCTGTTCGAGCAGGTGCGGCGCACACACGCGTTCGCCGGTCTGGACCGCGCGCACTGGGAGGGCGTGCTGGAGTTCATCGTGCAGGGCGGCCGCGCGCTGTCGCAGTACCCGGATTTCCACAAGGTCGTGCGCGATGACGATGGCATTTACCGCGTGCACGACCGTCGCGTCGCGCTGCGGCACCGGTTGTCGATCGGCACCATCACCAGCGATGGCAGTGTCATGGTGCAGTTCCTGCGCGGCGGCCGGCTGGGTGCGGTGGAAGAACAGTTCCTCAGCCGGCTGCGGCCCGGTGATCGCTTCCAGTTCGCCGGCCGCCTGCTGGAACTGGTGCGGCTGGAGAACCTGACCGCCTACGTGCGCGTGGCACGCGGCGGCGATGGGGTGGTGCCGCGTTGGCAGGGCGGCCGGTTGCCGCTGTCGGACGCGCTAGGGCATGAAATGGAAACAGTGCTGGCCCACCCGCCCGAGAGCCCGGAGATGCAGTGGCTGGCGCCGCTGTTGGCGCTGCAGATGCGCCTGTCGGCCCTGCCTGGGCCTGAGCTGCTGCTGGTGGAGCATGTCCGCCGGCGCGAAGGCCAGTTCGTGTTCGTGTATCCCTTCGCCGGCCGTCAGGTCAATGAAGGGCTGGCCGCGTTGATGGCGATGCGCTGGACGCGCCTGCAGACCAATACGTTCGGCTACGCGGCCAACGATTACGGTTTCGTACTCGCCCCGGCACGTGCGGTTGAGATCGATGCGGCACGCGTGCGCGCGTTGCTGGAACCACAGGGACTGCTTGCGGATCTGCGCGAGAGCCTCAATCTGGGCGAGCTTGCCCGACGCCAGTTCCGCGACATCGCGCGCGTCTCCGGCATGCTGGTACCCGCGCTGCCGGGGCGGACACCGCGCAGCCTGCGTCAGCTGCAGGCCTCCAGCGGATTGCTGTTCGACGTCCTGCGCCAACATGATCCGGATCACATCCTGCTGACGCTGGCCGAACACGAAGTGCTGCACGATCAACTTGATATTGAGCGTCTGGCCCGCGCCCTCACCCTCTGCCAGGCGCGGACGCTGAGCCTGCAGCATCCGGCCAGCCTAGGCCCACTGTCCTTCCCCCTCTGGGCCGAGCGGCTGCGCGGCCAACTCAGCAACGAAGACTGGAAGACCCGCGTCCTGCGCGCTGCACAGCAACTGGAGAAGCGCCATGGCGCCTGAACTGCCGATCACCCTCGCCGGCGAAGCCGTCCACCTGCTCGGCGCGCGTGCGCTGCATTGGCCGGCGCGCAACGCGCTGTTGATCGCTGACCTGCATCTGGGCAAAGCGGACCTGTTCCGGCGGTCGGGCATCGGCCTGCCCAGCGGCGGTACGTCCGATGACCTGCAGCGGCTGGGCGCGATGGTGCAGCACCACGACGTGCGCCATCTGTGGATTCTCGGGGATGTGCTGCATGGCGCGGCGCATCGCGCGGCGTGGTACCGGCAGTGGCAGGGATGGCGCGAGCAACATCCTCACCTGTGGATCGGCGCGCTGGAAGGCAATCACGACCGGGTGTTGCCCAAGGCCGACCTGGGCATCGAACTGCTCGGCGAGCGTGTGCAGGAGGGGCCCTTCCTGCTGCGCCATGCACCGCAGCGCCAGCCGGGCCTGCATGTGCTGTGCGGCCATCTGCACCCGCTGGCGCGCCTGCCCGGCATGCAGCGGCGGTGGCCGTCGTTCTGGATGCGCGAGGGAATGACGATCCTGCCGGCGTTTTCCGGATTCACCGCCGGCATCGCACCGGTGCTCGGTGCCGGCGAGCAGCTGGTGGCCTGTGTCGAAGACCAGGCCATCGCGTTGCCGGCGCGCTGATTCGGGCAGCGCGCGACGTCAGTGGCCCCAACTACCTTGCCTGGATCAGGCAGCCGAAGCCAACAGGTCCGGCATCAACCGGATATCCGGTGCGTTCGGATTGGGCCGTACGGGTTGCCGTTGGATCGCGGTCAGCATGTCATGGGCGGCGGCACGGATGCGCGGATGGTGCTCCGGCGCGGCGTGCGTGATGAGGCTGGTCACATGGAACTCGAACACGTCTTCCATCACGTCCGGCTGATCCTCATGCAGCATCTGCAGTAGTCCGCGCAGTTTGCGGATTTCACTTTCCAGAGTTTCGGCCGAGAACAGCATTTCAATCTCCTTGGTTGCGATCGGTCCACCGGACCGTAGGTCGCAAACGCAGCATCACCGTACCACCCCGCCGTCGCGGGCCTCCAAGCGATCAGGAATCGGACGCGCATGGGCGGTGTCAGCAGGGCGCGCATGGACAAGCGCGAGCGCTGCGTTTGCCAGGGTGTTGTCCCATGCCAGCGGTGAGTCCACCGTCAATGAATGTTATTCACGCCTTCACATCGGCGTGCGCGCACCGATACGCAGGGGTATCAGCGGATGCCATCCGTCGCTCGCGCGGCATGCATCGCCTGCACGAAAGCGGGCGACAACGGCAGTCTGCCCAGCCAGCCACGTTGGGTTCCGCTGAGCACGCGGAGCATATGCCCGCGCCCACCCGGCACGCGGCCCATGGGTTGGAACAGCACATCGCGTGCGCGCGCCAGTCCATCGCGTTCGGACTGGAACAAGGGCGTCAGCCATCGACTCCAGTACTGGTAGATCGCCACGTGGGCGCGCCGCTGCACCTGGTAGGCGCGCAGCGCGACCTCGGCATCGGCGTGCGCGCGCAGTGCGTCGCGCAACGCCAGCGCGTCCATCAGCGCCATGTTCACGCCCTGCCCCAGCTGTGGACTCATCGCGTGCGCCGCATCGCCGACCAGCACCAGCCGCCCGCGATGCCAGCGCGAGAGCACGGCGTCACGGTACCCGGCGCGGGCCAGTTGACCCGGTTCGGTCACGCCGGCGAGGCGCTCGTGCGCCTGCGGCCACAGCGTGGCGATCTCGTCGAGCCAGCGGGCCATGCCGTCACGCTCCCACTGTGCGAAGTGGTCACGCGGCAGGCTCCAGAAGAAACTCAGCTGCGGCGCATCGTTGCCCGGCCGAGTCCCAACCGGCAGCAGCCCGATCATCTTGCGCGCGGCCACATAGCGTTGCCGCAGTTCATCCACGTGCGGCCAGTCGCCGCGCGGCAGCAGGCACCACAGCGCGCCCCACGGGTATTCGCGGTCCAGCGTGGTGCCCTGCACCTGCGCGCGCAGCGAGGAGGCGGCACCATCGGCAGCAATCACCAGATCGTACGGCCCGTGCCAGCGCCCGTCCGCATCACGCACGCGCCCCTGCGCGGTGTCCACCTCGACGATGGCGGTACCGGCCTGCAGGTTGCCCGGCTGTTCCCACGCAGCTGCCAGCAGCGAGAACAACGCGCCGCGCTGCATGCCCACGCCGTGCAGTGCAGCATCCAGATGGACGTACCGCATATCCATCACCGCGCGTCCGCACGGCGTCTCGCCGTACAGGCGGCGCACCGCAGCGCCGTGACGGAGCACCGCGGGAAGCAGCCCCATCTGCCAGAGCACGTCCAGGCCGCTGGGCTGGAGCAGGAAGCCTGCACCGACGGGTCCCGGGGTTGCGGCACGCTCGAACACGTGCACATCGTGATGATCGCGTGAAAGCAGGATCGACAACGCCTGCCCGGCGGTGCCGTAGCCGACGATGGCGATGGTGCGAGGTGGAGACATGCGCGTACTCACTGATGAAAAAAAACCCCGCCGAAGCGGGGTTTTCAATGCGCAGCTGAAAGAATCACTCAGCCGGCACGATGTTCGAGGCTTGGGCGCCCTTCGGGCCCTGGGTCACGTCATAGGTGACCTTCTGGCCTTCCTGCAGACTGCGGAAGCCCTTGGAGTTGATCGCGGAGAAGTGCGCGAAGACGTCGGCGCTGCCGTCCTCCGGCGAGATAAAGCCAAATCCCTTGGCGTCGTTGAACCACTTGACGGTACCGTTCGGCATGGTAATGCGAGACCTTCTTCTATGAATGGGTGGTGTACGCTCAACCAGCGCACTGGCGGAGTATGCAAACCTTGTACGGTAATGACAATCACCCCCGTGCCAATTCACCGATCAATTCGGGCAGACCGGAGGAGGCAGCCTCCACATTGGCCAGCACTTCAGCCATCGTGATTTCATCGCCATCGCCACAGCCGGCGGCCCAGTTGGCCACAATCGCCAGGCAGGCATAGTCCAGGCCGAGCTCGCGGGCCAGGCTCGCTTCGGGCATGCCGGTCATGCCGACCAGATCGCAGCCATCGCGGCGCATGCGCGCGATTTCCGCATTGGTTTCCAGCCGCGGACCCTGGGTGGCGCCGTAGCAGCCACCGTCCTGCAGGCGCACGCCGGTCACTTTCGCCGCGGCCAGCACCTTGCTGCGCAGCATCGGGGTGTACGGATGGCCGAAGTCCACGTGCAGCACCTCGGTACCCGGCTCTTCGCACAGGGTGGAGATGCGGCCCCAGGTGTAATCGATCAACTGGTCCGGGCAGGCCAGCACGCGCGGGCCGAACTGTTCGGTGATGCCGCCAACCGTATTGAGCGCGAGCACGCGCTGCGCACCGATCTGCTGGAGCGCGGCGAGGTTGGCGCGGTAGTTGATCTTGTGCGGCGGCAGCGAGTGGCCTTCACCGTGGCGCGCCAGGAAGGCCACGCGCTGGCCCAGCAGCGTGCCGACGCGGATCGGACCGGACGGCGTGCCGTACCGGGTCTCGACCTGGTGGCTGCTCACGTCATCGAGCTGGGCCAGCG
Source organism: Stenotrophomonas sp. PS02301 (assembly GCF_029959485.1). Taxonomy (NCBI): domain Bacteria; kingdom Pseudomonadati; phylum Pseudomonadota; class Gammaproteobacteria; order Lysobacterales; family Lysobacteraceae; genus Stenotrophomonas; species Stenotrophomonas sp. PS02301. The sequence continues at coordinate 11,530 of NZ_JASCOO010000038.1, read as the reverse complement.
TGTAGACGCCGGTGCCGCCGATGACGGTAAGAGAAATGTGTTCCATCATTCCTTCATCGCGTAGATGGCCGGCACGCAGCGCAGCGTCTCGTTGACGTCCATGCCGAACCCGAACACATAGCGGTCCGGCAGGTCGATGCCGGCATAGTCGGCCTTGACGTCCGGCAGCGCGCGGTCGTGCAGCTTGACCGTCAGCGCGGCGATGCGCACATCGGTGGCACCCTGCTCCAGGCACCAGGTGCGCACGCCCTGCAGCGTGTAGCCCTCATCGAGGATGTCATCGACCAGCAGCACGCGGCGCCCGAACAGCGCGGTGGCCGGCTTGTGCTTCCAGACCAGATCGCCGCCGGTGGTTTCACCGCGGTAGCGGGTGGCGTGCAGATAATCGAACTGCACGTCCTGGCCGCGTGCGCCCAGTTCCAGCGCAAGCTGGCCGGCGAACGGCAGTGCGCCGTGCATGATCGACAGGAACAGCGGGACCTCGCCCTTGTAATCGCGCGCGATGGCGTCGGCGATGCCAGCGATGGCCTTGTCGATGGTGGGACGGTCGACCAGCAGGTCGGCCTGGGCCAGGGCCTGGGAAATGGAGAGGTTGGGCATCAGACGGTTCTTCCAAGGGTGTCAAGCAAACGGGATTGGGTGGTGCCATGGCGGGAATCGGCCAACAGGCCGTCCCAGCCCAGCGCGCCGCGACCGATCAGGCCGAGCAGCGCAGCGGTGTTGAGGGTGCGGCCTTCGACCGCGCGCAGTGATTCTTCCACCAGTTCGGGGTGGCAGACCAGCACCACGTCGCAGCCGGCATCCAGATGCGCGTCCACGCGCGCCTTCACGCCACCGGCGGAGAACGAGGCGGCCATGCCGATATCATCGGAGAAGACCACGCCACGGAAGCCCATCTCCTCGCGCAGGATCTGCTGGATCCAGCGCGGCGAGTAGCCGGCCGGTTCCGGCGCGACCTGCGGGTAGACCACGTGGGCCATCATCACCGCATCGGCGCCGGCAGTGATGCCGGCCGCGAACGGGATCAGGTCCAACGCACGCAGTTCATCGAGCGAACGCGGGTCGCTGGCATCGTGGAAATGGGTGTCTTCCAGCACGGTGCCGTGCCCGGGGAAATGCTTGAGCGTGGCCGCCATGCCGACGCTGTGCATGCCGCGCACATAGGCGGCGGTGAATGCAGCCACGACCTGCGGGTCCGCGCTGAACGCGCGATCGCCGATGGCCAGGTTGCCACGGCCCAGATCGACCACCGGGGCGAAGCTGAGATCCACGCCGCTGGCGCGCACTTCGCTGGCCATCAGCCAGGCATGCTGTTCGGCCAATGCCAGCGCAGCCTCTGGATCGGTGGCGTACAGGGCATCGAAACCCTGCAGCGGCGGCAGCGCGCTGTAACCGTCACGGAAGCGCTGCACGCGCCCGCCTTCCTGGTCCACGCAGATCAGCTGCGGGCGCGGCGCAGCGGCGCGGATGGCCGCCGACAACTCGGCCACCTGCTCGCGCGAGGCGAAATTGCGCTTGAACAGGATCACGCCGGCCACGGCGTCGTGCTGCAGCCACTCGCGTTCCTGGGCGGTGAGTTCGGTCCCGGCAACGCCGATCACGAGCATGGGGGGTCTCCAATACGGGGCGCCACCATGGCGCACTGCCGCATTGTCGCAGAACCCGCGCGCAGCGTCAGACCTCGCAGCCGTCCGGGCCGCAGCCAGCGCCCTGCCCGGCAGCTCCTGCCGGTGGGGTTTCCGCCGCGATCTGGCGCAGCGCCTGGGCGAAAGCCTCCGGCGGCTGGGCCCCCTGGATGGCGTACGTATCGTCGATCACAAAGGTGGGCACCGACTGAATGCCAAACCGCTGCGCCTGCGCCAGTTGGGCCTGGATCTCCGCCAGCCCTTCGTCGCCGGCCAGCAGTGTGGTGATCCGTTCGGCGCTGAGGCCACCGGCAGCGCCGGCATCGATCAGGGTCTGCGGCTCGGCCAGGTTGCGGCCCTGCGCAAAATGCGCGCGGAACAGCGCCTCGCCGACCGCCGCCTGGACACCTTCACGCCCGGCCAGCCACATCAGGCGGTGCGCCGGCAGCGTGGTGACCCGGACCTGGCCCTGGTCGAAATCCATCGGCAGGCCTTCGGCGCGCGCCGCGGTCTGGGTCTGGGTCAGGATCTGCTCGGTGCGCTCGGCACTGCCGAACTTGGCCGCATATGCCTCGCGCAGCGGTACCGGGGTTGTGCCGGCGTCGGGATCCAGCAGGAAGGGGTGCCAGTGCACCTCCACCTCGGGGGCGTCATCACCCAACAGCGCCAGGCCCTGCTGGAACCGGTGCTTGCCGATCCAACACCAGGGGCACACCACATCCGACCAGATATCGATTTTCATCTCGCCAGATTGTGGGTGCTGCGGGGCGTTTACAAGGTCTGGCGGTCAGCCGCGTTCCGCGCTGGACCAGCGTGAAAACGGATGCGCGGCCAGCGCCAGATTGTAATAACGGACCTCGTCGGTGACTTCAGCGCCGGCCCAGTCGGGCAGCGTGATCGCCTGATCGGCATGCTCGAGCTCGACTTCGGCCACCACCAGCCCGGCGTTCTCGCCGAGGAACTCGTCCACTTCCCAGAGCAGCCCCTGGTGCTCGACCAGATGCCGACGCTTGTCGATCAGCCCGCCGACACACAGCGCCAGCAGCGCGCGTGCATCGTCCACCGGGATCGGGTAATCGAACTCCTGCCGGGTGTGCCCGATCTCGCGTGACTTCATGTTGAGGAAGGCCTGCTCGCCCTGGATCCGCACGCGCACCGAAGCTTTCTGTGCGCCGCTGTCCAGTGCGGCGGTGTCGTTGAGATAGCCCTGCGCCATCGGGATCACCGCGTGCGCGGCCGTGCGCCAGCCCTCGCCGGTGACGCGGTATTTACGTTCGATTTCAATGCCCATGCGCACAGTATGCGGCGATCACGATCATGCGGCCACGGCCTGCTCCTATACTGGCCGGCTGCCCTGCAAGGACGCCCGATGAAGCCGCTCTTCCCTACCCTGTTGCTGACGCTGCTGCCACTGCCCGGGGTCGCCGCGACGCCGCCCACGCCTGCGCAGATCGACGCAGCGATCATGGCCATGATCGAGGCCGAGAAGAAGCCGGCGGCCTCCGCGCAGGATCTGCTGCTGCAATCGATGTTCACCCCGCGCGGGTTCGAGCATGGGCCGTGCTTTGCCAGCGCCACGGTCACCGGCGCCTACGAGTGCCTGGTCGGCATGGAGATCGGGCTCAAGAACCGCTACCGGATGCTGCGCTTCGTGCCCCAGGGCATGGGCTGGGCGATGCAGCGGGCCGATGTCGATGCGCCGGTCCCCCCGCGCGAGCGGGTCCGCGAACTGCTCATCGAACAGCTCGATCATCGTGCCGCATCCATCGACGATGCCGCCGCCCGCGACGCACTGCGCGCCTTCCAGCAGCGCCTGCGGATTTTCGAGATCGAGGACTGCGAACTGCGCAGCACGCAGTCGCCGGACATCCGCTGCGATGTCACCGCGGGGGATGACACCGAGCGCGGCACCGACCCGCAGACCTACGTGTTCGACGCACAGGGCCAGTGGCAGAACGCCGCGCCGGAGGACGCCCGCTGAGGGCGAACGCCGTCAGCGCTTTTCGAACACCGCGATGCTTTCCACGTGCGCGGTATGCGGGAACATGTCCATCGCGCCGGCCGAGACCAGAGTGAAGCCCTGCTCGTTGACCAGGTAGCCGGCGTCGCGCGCCAGCGAGCCGGGATGGCAGCTCACGTAGACGATCCGCTTGAACTGCTTGAGCGGCAGCTGCTGCAGCACTTCGATGGCGCCCGAGCGCGGCGGATCCAGCAACAGCTTGTCGAAGCCCTGGCGCATCCACGGGGTCTGGCGCTGGTCCTGGGTCAGGTCCGCTGCGTAGAACTCGGCATTGTCCAGCCCGTTGCGCACGGCGTTCTCTTTCGCACGCGCCACCAGGCCGGCATCGCCTTCCACACCGACCACGTTGCGCACGGTGCGCGCCAGCGGCAGGGTGAAGTTGCCCAGCCCGCAGAACAGATCCAGCACGCGCTCGTCCGGGCCGGCATCGAGCAGCGCCAGTGCGTGGGCGATCATCTGCACGTTGAGCTTGGCGTTGACCTGGATGAAATCCAGCGGGCGGAACGCCAGTTCGACATCCCACGGTGCCAGCTTGAACGACAGCGGCACCTCGGCCGGCCACAGCGGGTGCACCGACTCCACGCCGCCGGGCTGCAGCGAGATCGCAAAACCATGTTCCTGCCCGAAAGCGGTCCATGCGGCGCGGTCAGCGTCGCTGAGCGGCTGCATATGGCGGATGGTCAGGACGATCGCGTCATCCCCGGCGATGAATTCGATCTGGGGGATATCGCGTTTGCCATCGAGCGTCTCGATGAACTCGGACAGCGCGCCGACCTTCATGCCGATTTCCGGGATGACGGTCAGGCACTGGCTCAGGTCCGCGACGAAGCGCGGATCCAGCTCGCGGAAACCGACCAGGGTCTTGTCCTTCTTCTCCACGCGGCGCACCGAGAAGCGGCCCTTGCGGCGGTAACCCCAGCTGTCGCCGACCAGGGGCGGCAGCACAGTGCCCGGCGTGACGTGGCCGATCCGGGTCAGGTTGTCGATCAGCACGCGCTGCTTGGCCACGATCTGCTGCGACTCTTCCAGGTGCTGCAGCACACAGCCGGCGCAGACGCCGAAATGCGGGCAGCGCGGGGTCACCCGCTGCGGCGAGGCCTGTACGACCTCGATGGTCCGGGCTTCATCGAAATGGCGATTGCGCGCGGTCGGCTCGGCGGTCACCACCTCACCCGGCAGCGCGCCGGTGATGAAGGTGACCTTGCCACCCTCGCCGTCGCGGCGGGCAACGCCACGGCCGTCATGGCTGAGGTCGAGGATGTCGGTCTGGAAGGGGGTTCGGTCGAGGCGGGAGCGGGTTCGGGCCACGTGGCAACAGGCTGCGGGCAAAAAGGGTGCGTATTGTCGCAGATACCAACTGCAAGCTGAGCCGGTATGCAGCCGGGAGGCTTGCGGCGGGCCACTTCACGTTTAAGATGGGCGCAGCTGACATGGAGGCAGCCCAAATGCAGATGACCCCGAGGGATCCCATGCCCCGATTCCTGCTCGTCGAGGATGACACCATCAGCCGCGGCTTCTTCAAGGCCGCGCTGGAAACCCTGCCGGCCCAGGTCGATACCGCCGATTCACTGGCCACGGCCATGGACCGCGCCCGCGGCAGCCAACACGATCTGTGGCTGATCGATGTGAACCTGCCCGACGGCAATGGCACCCAACTGCTGCAGGAGCTGCGCCGCTCGCGTCCGGATACCCCGGCACTGGCGCATACCGCCGACGGCGACACCTCGATCCACTCACGCCTGCGCGATGCCGGTTTCAGCGAGACCCTGGTCAAGCCACTGAGCCGCGAGCACCTGCTCAAAGCCGTCCGCCGCGCCCTGGTGCATACCGCGGGCAGCCTGTCGGCGCCGCTCGGCCCGGAAGCGGACGACGCCGACGGCCTGCGCCAGGATTGGGACGAAACCACCGCCCTGGCCGCGCTGAATGGACAGCGCCACCACCTCATCGCCCTGCGCGAACTGTTCCTGGCCGAGTTGCCCGGCGTGCGCGATGCAGTGGCCCAGGCCCTGCGCGAGGACGACGTGCAGGCCCTGCGTGGGCAGCTGCACCGGTTGCAGGCCAGCTGTGGGTTCGTCGGCGCCGCACGCCTGGCGCGGGCAGTCCGGCAGTTGCACCAGGCCCCGGACTCGACCGGTGCGCAGAGCCGCTTCCGCGTGGCAGTGGACGCCCTGTTGCAGTGAACACGGGGCGGCAGCCGGGGCACCGGCGCCGCTTGAGTCACCCCGCAACGGTGCCGCGGCCCGCCAGCGCTTACGTGCGCCGCCGGGCCAGGTCCTCCAGCATTTCCCAGGATTTCAGCCCACGCCCGCCCAGATGGTGCATCAGCACCGCGCGCATCGGTCGGCGCAGGCTGCCCAGATCCTCGGGCCCCGGCATGTCATCGGCGGCCAGCGCCAGCAGCGCGCTGCCGGTGGCGGTGCCCCGGCGTTGATCCACGCCACGGTCGCTGAGCAGGCGGCGCGGCCCCTCCTGGGGATCCAGCTCATAGCGTGCCGCCGGGTCGACCGGCTCCTCATCGCTGCCATGCAACAGATCGAAACCGAAGCCCAAGGCCTCCAGCAGGTCGCGCTCGAAACGTCGCAGGGTCCAGGCCAGCGGCTCGCCATCGCGCAGCCGCGCGCGCACCTGCGCGTAGTGGTCGTAGAGCTCCGGCAGCGGATCCTGGCGGGGCGCCAGCCGCATCATCAGTTCGTTGATATAGAAGCCGGCCAGCATCGCCTCACCGGTGAGCCGGGGCGCAGCGTCCAGGGCTTCTGCACCGCGCAGCTGGGCCAGTTCGCCCCGCTGCACGGCCGTGAGCCGGATCCATTGCAGCGGCTGCAGGGCCGCGCGCAACGCTTGGCTGCGCGGGCTGGACACGCCCCGCGCCAGCACCCCGATGCGGCCGTACTGCTCGGTCAGTACCTCGACCAGCAGACTGGTCTCCCGCCAGGCCCGGGCGTGCAATACGAAGGCCGGCTCATCCTCGATGCGCATCACTCAACCGCCCGGGGCCGGCGTGGCCGGCTTATTCGTAGCCGAACGCCTTGAGCGCGGCTTCGTCGTCGGACCAGCCCTCGCGCACGCGCACCCAGGTCTCCAGGAAGACCTTGGCGCCGAACAGGCGCTCCATCTGCAGGCGCGACTTGGCGCCGATTTCCTTCAGGCGGGTGCCGGCCTTGCCGATCACGATCGCCTTCTGGCCTTCGCGTTCGACCCAGATCACCGCGCCGATGCGCAGCAGGTTGCCGTCTTCGACAAAGCGCTCGATCTCGACCGTGGTCGCGTACGGCAGTTCTTCACCCAGCTGGCGCATCAGCTGCTCGCGGACCAGTTCACCGGCGAGGAAGCGCTGGCTGCGGTCGGTGATCTCGTCTTCGCCGAACATCGGCGGGGCTTCCGGCAACAGCTTCATCAGGTCGCGGACCAGCGATTCCAGGCCGTTGCGCTTCTGCGCCGAGATCGGGTGCACCGCCGCGAACGTGCGGCCTTCGGTGACCTGCTGCAGGAACGGCAGCAGCGCGCCCTTGTCTTTCAGGCGATCGATCTTGTTGACCACCAGCACCACCGGGATGCCCGAGTCGCTGAGCACATTGAAGGCCAGGGTGTCTTCGTCATCCCAGCGGCCGGCCTCGATGACCAGCATGCCGGCGTCCACGCCCTCGAGAGAGCCGCGCGCGGCGCGGTTCATCACCCGGTTCATGGCGCGCTTCTGCGCACGGTGCAGGCCGGGGGTATCGACCAGCACGATCTGGCCTTCCGGGTAGCTGGCAATGCCCAGCAACCGATGCCGCGTGGTCTGAGGGCGGTTGGAGACGATGCTGACCTTGGCGCCCACCAGGGCGTTGGTCAGGGTGGATTTGCCGACGTTGGGGCGACCGATGACGGCCACGCTGCCGGAACGATGGGGGGTTGCTTCGTTCACTTGGAATCCAGTTGCTCAAGGGCGGCGGCAGCCGCTTGTTGTTCGGCCAGCCGTCGCGAGGCACCTTCGCCTTCGGTGCTGACAGCGGGGTCGGTTACGCCGCAGCGTACCCGGAAGGTCTTGGCGTGATCGTCACCTGATTCTGACACCAGCTCGTACAGCGGCAGCGCCTTCTGCCGGGCCTGCAGCCATTCCTGCAGCCGCGTCTTGGGGTCCTTCTCGGGCTTGCCGGTGGCCGGCAGGGCCTGCATCGAGGCGTTGAACCAGGGCAGCACCACGGTCTGGCAGACGGCGAAGCCGGCATCGAGGTAGATCGCTGCGACCACGGCTTCCAGCGCATCGGCCAGGATGGAGTCGCGGCGGTGGCCGCCGGTCTTCATCTCGCCGGGCCCCAGGATCAGGCGCTCGCCCAGCTGCAGCTCGCGCGCGATCACCGCCAGCGCGCCTTCGCGCACCAGCTCGGCCCGGGCACGGGTCAGCGCGCCCTCGTCGGCTTTGGGCCAGCGTTCGTAGAGCGCCTGGGCCACCATCATGTTGACGATGCTGTCGCCGAGGAACTCCAGCCGCTCATTGTTGGGCGTACCGGCGCTGCGATGCGTCAGCGCCTGCTGGAGCAGGCCCGGATCGTTGAAGGCGTGACCGATCAGGTCACCGCGTTGGAAGGTCTTAGTCGGCACCGCTACGGGTCAATTCCTGGTTTGAATCAAATTTGCCCACCACGTCCAGATTGCCGATCATTTCACGGCGCACTTCGTAGTAGACCTTCATGTTCCAGCCGCCATCGATGCGATCGAACTTCACGTCGGCGGGTTTCACGTTTTCGGAGTAATTGATGTACAGGCGCTTGAAGAACATCTCCTGGATGCGGCGCGGCTCCATGTTGCCCACGCCCGGCTCCTTGGCCAGGCTCTTCATCGCCGAACGCACGGCGTAGTACTCCTGGTACATCGGGAACAGCTTCATCCCGATGTACAGGAAGAAGGCGACCACGATCAGCACCACCAGGAACGAGGTCAAGGTGATGCCGCGCTGCGATGTCATGTTCTTCATTGCGTTCTCCCCAGATACGCGTGTGCCATGAATCAATGGATGGCCGTGCCGATCCGCGACGGTTCGAAGCCGTCCTTGCAGAACCAGCCCGAGCAGTTCAGCCAGATCAGGAACGCCTTGCCACGGAGATTCTCCTCCGGCAGCAGGCCCCAGAAACGGCCGTCGTCACTGTTGTCGCGATTGTCGCCCATGACCAGGTACTTGCCGGCCGGGACGGTCCACTGCCCTTCGCCTCGGGCGTAGTCGGTCTCCAGCACGGTATGCGTGCGGCCCGGCAGGTGCTCGACCAGCAGCGAGCTGCCCTCGCCCTGGCCGTTGTGGCCTGCGTACAGACCCTTGTTGTCGTATTTGACCGGCTCGCCGTTGAGGATCAGGCCGTTGCCCTGGAACTCGATCTCGTCGCCCGGCACGCCGATCACGCGCTTGATGAAGTTCTCACCCTTGGCCGGATCGTTGTCCGAGTGGCCCGGGAAATGGAACACCACCACGTCGCCGCGCTTGGGCTCGCCGAACGGGATCACCTTGGCGTTGTTCAGTGGCAGGCGCAGGCCGTAAGAGAACTTGTTGACCAGGATGAAATCGCCGATCAGCAGGTTGGGCATCATCGAGCTGGACGGAATCTTGTACGGCTCGGCGATGAAGCTGCGCACCACCAGCACGATCGCCAGCACCGGGAAGAACGCCCGCGCGTAGTCGACCATCACCGGCTCGGTGTCCAGCAGGCCGGCGCGCTGGGCGCGGCGCTTGGCGAAGTACAGCTTTTCGGCCAGCAGGATCAGGCCCGAGGCCAACGTCAGTACGACCAGGAGGAGCTCAAACAATTTCATGCAGTGTCCTTGGGAACGATTGCAGCGGTGTGGTGTGCCCCTGCGCGTCCGGCGACACCGATCCGGTGCCGCCCGCCGCTGCCGGGAAAGCCATCCGGCCTTACTTGTCCATCTGCAGCACGGCCAGGAAGGCTTCCTGCGGGATTTCCACGCGGCCGACCTGCTTCATGCGCTTCTTGCCTTCCTTCTGTTTCTCGAGCAGCTTCTTCTTGCGCGAAACGTCGCCACCATAGCACTTGGCCAGCACGTTCTTGCGCATCGCCTTGACCGTGGTGCGCGAGATGATCTGCGAGCCGACGGCGGCCTGGATGGCCACGTCGAACTGCTGGCGCGGGATCAGTTCCTTCATCTTCTCGCACAGCTCGCGGCCACGGCGGTCGGCATGGCTGCGGTGCACGATCAGCGACAGCGCATCGACCTTGTCGCCATTGATCAGCACGTCCACACGGACGAACGGACCGGCATCGAAACGCACGAAGTGATAGTCCAGCGAGGCATAGCCACGGCTGACCGACTTCAGCTTGTCAAAGAAGTCCAGCACCACCTCGGCCATCGGCAGCTCGTAGCTGATCTGCACCTGGCTGCCCAGGTAGTTGATGCCGATCTGGCTGCCGCGCTTTTCTTCGCACAGCTTGATGATGTTGCCGATGTACTCCTCGGGGGTGAGCACGTTGGCGCGGATGATCGGCTCGCGGATCTCATCGACCATGTTCACCGGCGGCAGCTTGGCCGGGTTGTCCATGTTGATGATGGTGCCGTCGGTCTTGAGCACTTCATAGACCACGGTCGGCGCGGTGCTGATCAGGTCCAGGTTGTACTCGCGTTCCAGGCGCTCCTGCACGATTTCCATGTGCAGCATGCCCAGGAACCCGCAGCGGAAGCCAAAGCCCATCGCCTCGGAGCTTTCCGGCTCGAAGCGCAGCGCGGCATCGTTCAGGCGCAGCTTGTCCAGCGCTTCGCGCAGGTCCGGGTAATCCTCGGCATCGACCGGGAACAGGCCGGCGAACACGCGCGGCTGCATTTCCTGGAAGCCCGGCAGCGGCTTGGCGGCCGGATCGGCGGCCAGGGTCAGGGTGTCGCCGACCGGGGCACCGTGCACGTCCTTGATGCTGGCCGTCACCCAGCCCACCTCACCGGCGTTCAGTGTCGGCAGCACCTTGCGCTTGGGGGTGAACACGCCGACGTTGTCGACCTGGTGATTGCGGCCGGTGGACATCACCTGCAGCTTGTCGCCGGCCTTGATCTGGCCCTGCATCACGCGCACCAGCGAGACCACGCCGAGGTAATTATCGAACCACGAGTCGATGATCAGCGCCTGCAGCTTGTCGGTATCGCGCGGCACCGGCGGCGGGATGCGATGCACGATCGCCTCCAGCACGTCGCCCACGTTCAGGCCAGTCTTGGCGCTGACCGCCACCGCGTCGGTGGCATCGATGCCGATCACGGCCTCGATCTCGGCCTTGGCACGGTCGATGTCGGCGGTGGGCAGGTCGATCTTGTTGATCACCGGCACCACTTCCAGCCCCTGCTCGACCGCCGTGTAGCAGTTGGCGACGGACTGCGCTTCCACGCCCTGGGCGGCATCGACCACCAGCAGCGCGCCTTCGCAGGCGGCCAGCGAGCGGCTGACTTCATAGGAGAAGTCGACATGCCCGGGGGTGTCGATGAAGTTCAGGTGGTAGGTGTGGCCGTCTTTGGCGACATACGGCAGCGAGACCGACTGGGCCTTGATGGTGATGCCACGCTCGCGCTCGATCGGGTTCGAGTCGAGCACCTGCGCCTCCATCTCACGGGCCTGGAGGCCGCCGCAAAGCTGGATGATGCGATCGGCCAGCGTGGACTTGCCGTGGTCGACGTGGGCGATGATGGAGAAGTTGCGGATGAACCGCATCGAATCAGAAGACATAGGTGGCGGCGGCGCGTCGCGTCGTCAGGATGACTGCGGATTATCGCATGGCCGGCCCGATCCCGCGTGGGCCCGGCAGCGATTGTCGCCAACAGCCCCCCAGAAACGACCGGGCCCGCCGAAGCGGGCCCGGCAACGCCGGCGGGGCGGGGCTTTCTGCCCGGCCTTGCCCGCCCCGAAGGCGCTGTTGCCGTTGGG
>NZ_JASCOO010000037.1:0-37696 GCF_029959485.1 Stenotrophomonas sp. PS02301 | reverse complement strand
GGGCCGTAGTGCGCCATGGATGGCGCACTACGAGCGTACATGGACGTATTCACAGCGTGCCCCGCCGGCCCCCACCCGCCCCGCGCCTCGCAGCAGCCCATCGCCGCTGTTGCTGTTGCTGTGACCGCGCCCTTTCGCAATGCCCCGGCCGTGGTCCGGCCAAAACATGCCTTTCGACACAAGCCCCTCCGCAACGGCTCGGGTTACCCTCAAAGACTTGTCTGACCGGAGAATTCCCCTTGACCACCCGTCTTGCCCTCGCCGTCGCCGTGACCCTCGGCCTTGCCCTGCCCGCCTATTCCGCCACCGCCGCCACCCCGGCCGCGACCACCGCCCAGCAGGCCAACCCGTTCTTCGCCGACAGCCCGCTGCCGCTGCACTTCCCGCAGTTCGACAAGATCAAGGACAGCGACTTCGCGCCCGCCTTCGACGCCGGCATGGCCCAGCAACTGAAGGAAGTCGACGCGATCGCCAACAACAAGGCCAAGCCGACCTTCGACAACACCATCATCGCCCTGGAAAAGAGCGGTGACACCCTGGATCGCGCCACCACCGTCTTCTTCAGCCTCGTCGGCGCCGACACCAACGACGCACGCAAGAAGCTGCAGGCCGATTACTCCGCCCGCTTCGCCGCGCACAGCGACGCCATCGCGCTGAACGGCAAGCTGTTCGCCCGCATCCAGAGTCTGTACGACGGTCGCGCCGCGCTCGGCCTCGACGCCGAAGGCGTGCGCCTGGTCGAGAAGTACTACGAGAGCTACGTCCGCGCCGGCGCCAAGCTGTCCGAAGCCGACAAGACCAAGCTCAAGGAAATGAACGCCGAACTGGCCAACCTGGGCACCACGTTCAGCCAGAACGTGCTGGCCGAAGTGAACGCCTCGGCGATCACCGTTGATGACGTCAAGGAGCTGGCCGGTCTCTCGCAGGAGCAGATCTCCGCCGCTGCCGAAGCCGCCAAGGCCCGTGGCCAGGACGGCAAGTACGTCATCACCCTGCTCAACACCACCGGCCAGCCGCCGCTGACCAACCTGGCCAACCGCGCGCTGCGCCAGAAGATCTACGAAGCCTCCATCACCCGCGGCAGCCGCGGCGGCGAGTACGACAACACCGCCCTGGTCTCGCGCATCATGCAGCTGCGTGCCGACAAGGCCAAGCTGATGGGCTTTGCGAACTTCGCCGCCTACAACCTCACCAACCAGACCGCCAAGACCCCCGAAGCCGTCAACGCCATGCTCGGCCAGCTCGCCCCGGCCGCCGTCGCCAACGCCAAGCGCGAAGCCGCCGACCTGCAGGCCATGATCGACAAGGAACAGAAGGCCGCCGGCAAGCCCACCTTCAAGCTCGAAGCATGGGACTGGGCGTTCTACAGCGAGAAGGTCCGCCAGGCCAAGTACAACTTCGACGAATCCCAGCTCAAGCCGTACTTCGAAATGAAGAACGTGCTCGAAAACGGCGTCTTCCACGCCGCCCAGCTCGAATTCGGCCTGACCTTCAAGCAGCGCACCGACCTGCCGGTCTACCACGAAGACGTCACCGTCTACGACGTGTTCGATGCCGACGGCAGCCAGCTGGCGATCTTCATCTTCGACCCGTACGCACGCGCCTCCAAGCGCGGCGGTGCATGGATGAACTCGTATGTCTCGCAGTCCGAGCTGACCGGCTTCAAGCCGGTGGTCGCCAACCACCTCAACATCCCCAAGCCGCCGGCCGGCAAGCCGACCCTGCTGACCTGGGATGAAGTGACCACCACCTTCCACGAATTCGGCCATGCCCTGCACGGCATGTTCTCGAACGTGAAGTACCCCTATTTCTCGGGCACCTCGGTGCCGCGCGACTTCGTCGAGTTCCCCTCGCAGGTCAACGAGATGTGGGCCGATGATCCGGTCATCCTGAAGAACTACGCCAAGCATTACCAGAACGGCACGGCCATGCCGCAGGCCCTGCTCGACAAGGTCGTCGCTGCCGCCAAGTTCAACCAGGGCTTCGCCACCACCGAATACCTCGGTGCGGCCATGCTCGACCAGCGCTGGCACCAGATCGGCCCGGACCAGGTGCCGGCTGCCAAGGACGTGATGAAGTTCGAAGCCGAGGCCCTGGCCAAGGACGGCATCTTCTACGCGCCGGTCCCGCCGCGTTACAAGACCCCGTACTTCAGCCACATCATGGGCGGCTACTCGGCCGGCTACTACGCCTACATCTGGTCCGAAGTGCTCGATGCCAACACCCAGAAGTGGTTCCGCGAAAACGGTGGCCTGAGCCGCAAGAACGGCGACCACTTCCGCCAGACCCTGCTCTCCAAGGGCGGCAGCGTGGATGCGATGGAGCTGTTCCAGAACTTCGCCGGGCACGCCCCGCAGATCGAGCCGCTGCTCGAAAAGCGCGGCCTGACCTCGGGTGACAGCAAGAAGTAAGCGTCCGCTTCAACGACGTGCAGTACAAAAAACGCCCGGCACTACCGGGCGTTTTTTTGTTGCCCTCACCGCGGCGCCACATAGCCCCCCGGCACGCCGTTCGGCGACAACACCAACTGCCACAACTGCGCATGCCGGCAGCGGAAACTCGCCATCGAGCCGGCCAGATAGAACCGCCACATCCGGCGGAAGCGTTCGTCATAGCGCTGCGCATCCAGCCGTGGCCACGCCGCCTCGATATTGGCCCGCCACGCCTGCAGCGTCCGGTCGTAATCGGTGCCGAAGTTGTGCCAATCCTCCAACACGAACAGCCCCTCGAACGCCTCCGTCACCTGCGCCGCCGAGGGCAGCATCGAATTCGGGAAAATGTACTTGGCGATCCACGGATCGGTACGATGCCGCGACAGATTGCTGCCGATCGAATGCAGCAGGAACAATCCCTCCGGCCGCAGGCAGCGCCGCGCCATCTCGAAGTAGCCGCGATAGTTCTTGTCGCCTACGTGCTCGAACATGCCCACTGACAGGATCGCGTCGAAGGACTCGTCCACCGCGTGATAGTCCTGCAGCCGGATCTCGATCGGCAGCCCCGCGCACAACTGGCGCGCATACTCCGCCTGTTCCAGCGAGATCGTCACGCCCACCCCGGACACGCCGTAACGCTCGGCCGCGAATTTCAGCGCCTCGCCCCACCCGCAGCCGATATCCAGAATGCGCTGGCCAGCGCGCAGCCCCAGCTTGCGGCAGATCAGATCGAGCTTGGCCTCCTGGGCGGCATCCAGATCCGTTGCCTGGCGCCAGTAGCCACAGCTGTAGACCAGGCGTTGGCCGAGCATCGCCTCGTACAGATCGTTGCCCAGATCGTAATGGCGCCGGCCGACCTCGAAACTGCCGGCCCCGGCCTGCAGGTTGAACACCCTCGCCTTGAGCGCATCGGCCAGATCGCGCCAGCCGTGCACGCGCTCGTCCAGATGCGCCTGCATCAGATGAAAGAGGACGTCATCCAGCGCGCGGGCATCCCACTGCCCGTCCATGTAACTCTCGCCCAGGCCCAGCGAGCCGTGGGCCATGACCCGCGCGTAGAAGCGCGGGTCGTGCACCGTGATGTCCTGCGGTTGGTCACCTTCCACGGTGATCCCCGCCTCATGCAGCAACCCTGTGACCCGTCGTTGCAGCCCAGCGTCCACATCGCCTCCGTCGATCAGCCCCGGGCGAACAACCCTGCGACATCCTGACCCACGTGCGGCACCAGCACGGCGGCCGGGACGTCCACGGTCTGCGTGCCGTCCGAGTACGGCCCTACCTGGTAGGGCGGGAACACGAAGCGTATCGCAGAGATGCGCCCGTCGGAACCGGTCAGCGGCTGGAACTGGCTGAAGTTGTCGGCACTTGGCCCGGTGCCGTCGGCGATCATCCGGCTGGCATTGCGCAGCGATTCCTGCATCTGTGCCGGCTCCATTTCATCGCCGCTCAACCGGGTCGCCACGCGCTCGCGCAGCTGGTCGGCCACGTAATCGCTGATCGCTTTCCAGCCCTTGGCATCGGCCACCAGCTTGTCGGCGGTCAGCATCTGCTGCTGCTCCGGCAGCCACACAAAGCGCGCCACCAGCGGCTCACCGTGCGCACCGCCGGTATAGCGGCTGCCATCGGCGGTCACCACCACCAGCTGCGGCGTTTCCAGCACCTTCTCGAAGGTCAGCGAAAGCTCGTAGGGCATGGTCGGCTTGTCGTTGCCCAGCCCGTCCAGCGCCTGCTGCAGCTCTGCCCGCGCACTGTCGGCATAGCCGCCCAGCGCCTTGGCCAAGCCCGGATACCGGGCGATGTCCGGCGGGTAGGTGATCCCGACCACGGCCTGCGGCGAGGTTTCGATCACATCGCGCAGCTCGACCGGTGCGTCGGGCGCCACCGCGGGCGCGACAGGTTCGGCAGCCGTGTCGACCGGCGCCGCCGGTGCTTGTGTGTCGCCGTCGTGCTTGTTGCAGCCTGCCAGCACCACCACGCCCATGGCCATGGCCAACGCGCTGGCGCGCAGCGCGCGACGGTTTCCTGCGATGTTCATCCTGAAATCCCCTTGTTGTAACCCACCATCATGATCGGCCATCCCTGAAGCATGACCCGCTGTCGTCATCGGACCAGCAGGTCGTCGTACTCCTCGTGCCGCTGCAGGAACGCCTCGGCGTAAGCGCAGGCCGGCACCACCTTGAATTTCTGTTCGCGCGCATAGCGCAGCGCCACCTTGGTCAACTCACCCGCCACGCCACGGCCGGCGATCGGCTCCGGCACCTCGGTATGGGTGATGATCATCCGCTTGCGCTTGATCTGGTAATCCAGCAGCGCCAGATGCCCTTTGACCCGGGCCTGGAAGCGGTGATTGGCCAGATCGTGCTCCACCTCGTAAGCCAGTCCGGGCGGCGTGACCGAAGCCATGAGCGGTGTCTCCTGCGGCGACTGCAGCGATAGTGCGCAGCCGGCCGCCATGATCGCGTGAAGCCTGAACAGGGGCAAGCAGCGACGTGCTGCGTCACATCCCGCCCTAAAGCCCGGCGCCCTCCGGCCGATACTGGAGTCGGACAGGGCGTGAAAGCTGGCATGGCTTTTGCGAAGACCTGCCTGTACGCACCCGCTTTCCGGAGGTCCGCATGGACAACACCGCACCTGCCCCCGCCCCCCACGGCGACGCCGATACCTCCCTGCTGGAAGGCTTGTTCCAGTTGGCCGTGAACGGCCAGACCCAGGGTTGGGAATTCGACCAGATCGACAACGAGGTCTATTCCCGCCTGCTCAGCACCTATGGCGTAGACGGAAAGAAGGCTGCCTGACGGCTGAGACGCTCACGCCTGACGGTTACCGGGCTCACGACCAACGGTCGTGAGCTACCCGCGCCAGGTACCACGTTGCAGGTACCGACCGTTGGTCGGTAGGCCCCGACTCAACCGCCGAGGCGGAAGGTCGGGTTGCTCAGCTCACGCAGGAAGTGGCTGAAGATGCTCGGCTGCATGGCCAGCATGAACAGCACACCGAAGGCCGCACCGGCCAGATGCGCGCTGTGGTTGATGCGATCGCCGCCGCGGCGGTCCATCCAGATGCTGTAGCCCACGTAGAACACCGCATAGATGATCGCCGGGGCCGGAATGAACAGCACCAGGATGATCGACCACGGCTTGATCAGGATGAAGGCGAACAACACCGCCGACACCGCGCCCGATGCCCCCAGGCTGAGGTAGTTGGGGTTCTTCTGGTTCTTCAGATAGCTCGGCAGGATCGACACCAGCAATGCACCCAGATAGAACGCCGGATAGGTCAGGTAGCTGCCGCTCAACTGCAGCATCACCTGTTCGATGAAGCCGCCGAAGAAGAACAGCGTGATCATGTTGAACGCCAGGTGCGACAGATCGGCGTGGATGAACCCGTACGTGATCAGGCGATCGTACTGACGGTTGCGGTCCACCGCCGGCGGCCACAGGATCAGGCGGTCGGCGAGCGCACGGTTCTTGAACGCCATCCACGACACGATGACGGTGATGGCGATCAGCAGCAGGTTGACTGGGGTCATGTCAGGCTCAGGCGGTGCGGTAGTTGTCGACCATACGATAGCGCTTGGCATACCAACCGAAGGCCAACGCCGCCAGGAACGCAAAGCCGGCGAAGAAGAACATCAGGAACGCCGCCTCGCTCAAGCCGGTACTGGCGATCTGGTGGGTCACCGTATCGTTGCGCACCGCCGCGTTGGACAGCAGCACCCACAGGTTGCCGATGGTGGTGGTCAGGTTCCAGAAGCTCATCACCACGCCCTTCATCGCCTGCGGCGCCTGGCTGTAGGCGAACTCCAGGCCGGTGGCCGAGACCAGCACCTCACCGAAGGTGAGCAGCGCGTAGGGCAGCATCTGCCAGAAGATGGACATGACGTTGCCGCCATCCATCATCACCTGGATGCCACCAACCACGATCCAGGCCAGGCCGCTGAAGGCGATACCGGCGGTCATCCGGCGCAGCGCGGTCGGCTCGAAGCCGAAGCGGCGCAGCATCGGGTACAGCACCAGGTTGTTGAACGGGATCAGGATCATCACCAGCAGCGGGTTCAGCGCCTGCATCTGCGAGGCGGTGAACCAGCTCGGCATGGCCATCTGCTGGCCCTGCAACACCCAGGTCGAGGCCTTCTGGTCGAACAGCGAGAAGAACGGCGTGGTCAGCGCGAAGATCACCAGCACGCGCAGCACCGAGCGCACACCTTCCACGGCCTCGGCCGGATGCACTGCACGGGCGCGGTCCAGCTGGATCCAGGTGCCGCCACCGATACCGGCCAGCAGCAGGACCAGCGCGATGCACAGGCAGATCACGATGCCCAGGCTGCCCACCAGCCCCATCGAGGCCACCGCCAGCACCGCACCGAGGATCGCCAGCGTACGCCCCGGACGGCCCTTGCCCGGCACCTGCGCCGACAGCGCGGTGCGCACCACGTTGCCGAACGAATGCGGGTCCTTCGGCGGCAGCGGCACCAGCACATAGCGCTTGCGGCCCATCCAGAACACGAAGGTGGCCACGAACATCAGGATGCCCGGGATGCCGAAGGCCCACGACGGGCCCAGGTTCTTCAGTGCCAGCGGGATCAGCAGCGAGGCGAACAGCGAGCCGAAGTTGATGATCCAGTAGAAGGCATCGAACACGAGCTTGGCCAGATGCTTGTTGCTCTGGTCGAACTGATCACCCATGAACGAGGCCACCAGCGGCTTGATGCCACCGGCGCCCAGCGCGATCAGGCCCAGGCCGACGAAGAAGCCCTGGCGGCTGTCCTCGAAGATGGCCAGGCAGGCGTGGCCGGCGCAGTAAATGAGGCTGAACCACAGGATGGTGTGGTACTTGCCGAAAAACTTGTCGGCCAGCCAGCCACCAAGCAGCGGGAAGAAATACACGCCGATCATGAAGCTGTGCATGATGTCCTTGGCCTCGCCGGCACGGCCATCGGCGGTGATCTCCTGCAGCAGCAGCGAGGTGATCAGGAACTGCACCAGGATGTTGCGCATCCCATAGAAGCTGAAGCGTTCGCAGGCCTCATTGCCGATGATGTAGGGAATCTGGCGCGGCATCTTTCCTTTGCCTGCGCTGGCGGCTGCGATATTGCTCATCCTGTGGGGCTGTCCTGCAAACACGAAAGGACCAAGATTACCGGAAGCCCCTACCCCAGCGCACGCTGCACAGCTGCATGACAGGCGGCGCCGGACATGGCAGGCAGGCCGAAAACGGCCGCGCGGGATGGAACCCATGTCACGGATCGTCGACGGCGGAAGCGTAAACTTATCGTTATGCGCACGCACATCACTGGTGGGACCCGACGTTGGACAGGCTGGATCCTGCTGCTGTTGCTGGCGGCCCCCGCCGCAGGCGCGCACGCACGCCAGGCCGAGGATGCCCTGCCCTCGCTGAAGATCGCCACGCTGGAACTGCCGACGCAGGACGATGCGCAGTGGCAGCAACGGCGGGACCAGGTGCTGCAGCTGCTCGAATCCATGCAGCCGGACGTGATCGCGGTGCAGCGCGTGCTGCAGACCCAGGGGCGTAACCCGGCCTGCTGGCTGGCCAGCCGTCTGCGCTACAGCTGCGATTTCGTCACCGCCGATCCGCCCAGCCAGCCGTTGCGCCATGGCAGCGCGATGCTGACCCGGTTGCCGGTCACCGACGACGCCGTCACCCTGCTGCACCCGCCCGGGCAGTTCAGCGCCGCCGGCATGGTGCGGATCAAGCTGCGCGAAGAGCTGATCAACATCTACGTGGCCCGGCTGCGGCCGGAGCCGGACGACGCGCAGATCCGCCGGCACCAGACCAGCGACCTGATGACCTGGATCGGCGCGACCGCCGAGGGCCTGCCCTCGCTGATCGCCGGCGATTTCTCCGCCGAGATCACCGAACTGGTGGGCAGCACGCCGGGCTTCCAGCCGGCCCGCAAGAACCCCGGCGAACGCGTGGATCCGCCCTCACTGGCCGGCGCGGCACGTGGGCACGGCCTGGACGTGCTGTTCCAGGTGAAGTATTTCGGCGGCATCCGCCAGGACAGCATCAAGCTGCCGGCCAGCGAAAGTGACCCCGCCACGATGCGTCTGGGCACCATGGCGACCCTGCGCCTGCAGACGCCGGAGAGCACCAGCGCGCCCTGACGTCGCAGGGCTCCCGGCGGCGCAACGAAGAACGGCCAGGCATCGCTGCCTGGCCGTTCTCGTTTCAGGTGACCCTGCCGATCAGGCAATGGCGTCCTGGTAACGACGCTCGACTTCATTCCAGTCGACGACGTTGAAGAACGCGCCGATGTATTCCGGGCGACGGTTCTGGTACTTCAGGTAGTACGCGTGCTCCCACACGTCCAGGGCCAGGATCGGCGTGTTGCCGTCCATCAGCGGGCTGTCCTGGTTGGCGCTGCTTTCCACCACGACCTTCTTGTCCGGGGTGACGCTCAGCCAGGCCCAGCCGCTGCCGAAGCGGGTCAGTGCGGCCTTGGTGAAGGCTTCCTTGAACTTCTCCAGGCCGCCCAGCTGCGAATCGATGGCCTTGGCCACGTCGCCCACCGGTGCACCGCCGCCGTTGGGCGACATCACGGTCCAGAACAGGGTGTGGTTGGCATGGCCGCCGCCGTTGTTGCGCACGACGCCCTGCAGGTTTTCCGGAAGCGACTTGGTCTTCTTGACCAGTTCTTCCACCGGCAGATCGGCGAACTCGGTGCCTTCCAGCGCGGCGTTGACGTTGTTGATGTACGTCTGGTGATGCTTGGTGTGGTGGATTTCCATCGTCGCTGCGTCGATATGCGGCTCGAGCGCGTCGTAGGCGTAGGACAGCTTGGGGAGGGTATAGGCCATGTGGTTCTCCTGGTAGCTCACTCACCCGGCAAAGACCGGGCGTTGCGGAGTCGATGATGGGGATGGCCGATAAGCTTACCAAGGGCCATGTAAAGGAAACTTCGTCCTGTGCGGTCGGCCGCGTGTCCGGATCGTGACGCGACAGTGACGGTGCACGCCGGGCGAGGTGGGCTCCCTCGCAGCGCAGCACGCCTGTTCGGCTGGGCCTCACCGTGCGGGGCGATGATCGCAGTAGAGTAGTCGCCTCGCCCATCGCCCTTGGCCCCTCATGCGCAAGCCACTGCTGTTGTTGATCGCCATCGTGCTGCTGGTGGGCGGCCTGGCCGCCATCAAGCTGGCCCAACGCCCGCCCGCTCCGCAGTTCGCGCCATCGCTGACGCAACCGGATGCCGCGCCGCCCGCCAGTGCCGCGACGTCATCACCGGCATCGGCCAAGGCAGCGCGCGATCCCCTGCCCCCGTTCCTGCCCGCCGAGGCGCGCGACACCATCGCACTGATCCAGCGCGGCGGCCCGTACCCGCACCGGCAGGACGGCAGCATTTTCAGCAACCGCGAACAGCGCCTGCCGCAGCGGCCGCGCGGCTATTACCACGAATACACGGTGGACACGCCCGGCGCCGGCAATCGCGGTGCGCGGCGCATCGTCACCGGCGGCACACCCCCTACTGGCTGGTTCTACACCGATGATCACTATGAAACGTTCCGCAGTTTCGACGTTCCACCTGCCGGGAGCTGGCAATGACGCATGACGGATTCGAGTTGGGCCTGCACGACATCAACAATGCCGGCATCTATGCGATCGGCAACGATGATGTCGCCCCCTTGTCGGCCGCGATGCGCGATGCCGGCCTGCGCGTGATCCAGATCGATCTGGACGGCTGCCACGACAAACGCACGCTGCTGATGCGCCTGGCCGCACGCTTGGATTTTCCAACCGGCTTCGGCGGCAACTGGGATGCGCTGACCGATAACCTGCGCGACCTGGCCTGGCTGCCGGCGAACGGCTATGCGCTGTTCTTCAGCGACGCCGATGCCCTGCGCAGCGATGCCGGTGCCGATTTCGACACGCTGCTGGATGTGCTCGACGAAGCCAGCCGCTACTGGAGCGACAGCAACGTGCCGTTCTGGGCGTTCGTGGCACTGCGCGATGCAGACGTGGAACTGGACGAGGACGCCGCGACGCCGTAACCCCCTCTCCGGGCAGAGCCACGCCATGCTTTGCTGTGACGCCCCTGATGCCTGACCCCAGGGCAGCCACCCCTGGGGTGGCTCTACTGCCGATGAGGCACAGCCTCATCGGCTGCCGTTGTCTTCCTGCAGTTCTTTCTTGAACGGGATGTCCGGCGGCGGGCGTGCGATGGCCGGCTGGTCCTGCATGTTCGGATCGCTCAGGCCGCAGCCGCCACCGAACTGCAGCACGGAAATCACGCAGGAAATGGACGAACTCGTGCCTGGGATCGGAATCTCGACGGCCTTGATGCCCTTGCGTACCCACTCGGCCAGCAGCGATTCGTTGGGGGCCCAGTACTTGTCGAACGAGGTCGGCGTGTAGTCGTACGGCGGGCGCTTGAGCCATGTGCCGGACTGCGCGATGCGCTCCTTGCTCCAGCCGTCCTTATCGCCGCCCGGCGCGCCACGCTCGCTGTTTGCGCGCCCCTCCTGGCCAGGCACGCGCACGCTGCCATCGGCCTTGAACAGGCTGCCGGCATTGCCTTGGGTCGCACTCACGGCCCTGCCATTGAGGTCGGCATCCTGCGGATGATTGGCCGCACCCCAGTCGTCGGAACGGTTGGGCGTGGCCCAACTGCCCGGGGGCGCCTTGGAGGGGCTCGCCGGGGCGCGCGCTGCAGCGGACGCCGTGGACGCACTCGCAGCACTGCTGGCATTGCTCGCCGCCGCCGCCGCCGGTGATGGCGGTGCCGGGCGCGGGGCGGCGTTGGGCACCGCGCGCTCGCGCACGGCGACATCCGGCGTTCGACCGGACACAGCCACCTCGCGCGCGGGCAATGTGGCCACGCTCACCGCCGGCGCGCTCACCGGCCGGATCTCGCGTTCGCGCACCTGCACGTCACGTTGGGGCACGGTGGCCTCCACGCGCGGCCCGGGAATGGCCACGGTGGGTGTCGGCGCTTCGACCACGGTGACCTGCCGCTCCTGCACGCTCAGCTCGGGCGTGCGCACCTGCGGTTCGGCCGGGCGCGGCGCCGGTACGGTGGCACGCGGCGTCGGCGTCTCCACCGTGACCACGGTGCGCTCACGGACCGCAATGTCCTGCGGTTCGCGCGTCATCACACGTACTTCGGTGCGCGGGACGCTGGTCGGCGGCACCACGAAATCGGTGGTGGCCTCGGCCACCTCGGTCGCCTGGACGGGCTGCTCCACCGCGGGCGTCGCCGGCGCGGGTGGCGCCGGTTGCGGCTCGCTCGGTGGCGCCGGCGCTGCGGTCGGCTGTGGGGCCGATGCTGTCTGCGCATCGGCCTCGGCCTGCGCCATCGCCTGGGCATTGGCCATCGCCGCAGCGATCGCAGCTTCCGCCGTGGCCGGCTCGGCAGTGGCAGGTTGCGCGCCCTCTTCCTGCTGCGGCGCGCCGCGTCCAACGAACGCCACCTGCACACGCCCGCTCTCACCGCCTTGTTCCGGTTCGCTGGGCGGCCGGATCAAGGCGACCCACAGCAGCGCCAGGGCGAACAACAGATGCAACAACGCGCTGATCACCGCCGAGGTCCAGCGCATCCAGCGCTGGTCGCGCGGGGCCGGTTCCCAGCCCTGCCAGAGCAGCCGGCGCATCGCCTGCACGAAACTCAGCGCCGGCAGCCGCCCGCCGTGCCGTACCGGCTCACGCTGGGCCAGCTCGGCCAGCACTTCGCTGGCCCGGAACGGACGCGGCAACGGCGACAACGCACGCAGCCACAGGCCCCACCCATAGGGGAGGCCGGTGGTTTTTTCAAGAAAGCGCGTGTCCGGCTGGCGAGCCAGCAGCCACTCGAGGATGTCGTCAGCCCGGCGCAGTGGCACGCAGCGGGATCAGGCTGCCGTGCCGCGGGGAATGTACGGCGCGTCGCCACTGTCGTGGTCGGTCGCATCGCGCACCGCGGTGATGCCGGGCACCCGCCCCATCAGGGTCTTTTCAATGCCCTGCTTGAGCGTGACGTCGGCCATGCCGCAGCCCTGGCAGCCACCGCCGAAGCGCAGCAGCACCACGCCATCGGCCGAGACTTCCTGCACCGCGACCTTGCCGCCGTGCGAGGCCAGCTGCGGATTGACTTCATTCTCCACCACCCAGCGCACGCGCTCGACCAGCGAGGAGCCTTCGGTCGGCGCCTCGCCCTTGATCTTGGGGGCCTTGATGGTCAGCTGCTGGCTGCCGGTGGCATTGGTGACGAAGTCGATCTCGGCGCCATCGACCCAGGCCACACTGGCGGCGGCCACGTAAAGGGTGAAGCCATCGCAGTCCACCGCCCACTCATCACCCAGCAGTTCACTGGGATCAGCGAACTCCAGGCGGGCATCGGCGCGCGGGGTACCCGCATCGACGGCGGTCAGGCGCACACCCATGCCGGGCACGGCCTCACGTTCGATCAGCTTGCGGAAATAGGATTGGGCAGTGTCGGATATCTGGATCATCGGGCTATTCTAGCCAATCCCTTGTTATGCGCTCATTCGGTTTATACACCGGACCGCGCATTGTTCAGTCATCCAGATGTGGAGGAACCCATGGCCGACCTGATTCCGCTGGCGCAAGCGCACTGCGTGCCGCGCAAAGGCAGCGACCACAAGCTCGGCACCGCCCGGGTCACCGAGCTGCTGGCGCAGATTCCCGGCTGGGAGCTGGCCGAGGCCGGCCAGGCGCTGACCCGCACCTTCCGCTTCGACAACTACCACGGCACCATGGCCTTCGTGAACGCCTTGGCCTGGGTGGCCCATCGCGAGGACCACCACCCGGACCTGGGCGTGCATTACGACCGCGCCGTGGTGCGCTTCTCCACCCACGATGTGGGCGGCCTGAGCGAGAACGACTTCATCTGCGCGGCGAAAGCCTCGGCCCTGACGGAGTAAGCCCATGAAATTGCAGTACATCATGCTGTCCAGCCTTGCCCTGGCCGCCCTGGCCGGGTGCAACAAGACGCCCGCCGAACCGGCCGCCCCGGTCGCTGCGCCCACCGAGGTCGCCGCGGTCAAGACGCCCCCGCCGGAGTACCCGATCGAACTGGCCTGCCAGGGGATCGGCGGCACCAGCACCTTCAAGGTGACCATCGCCGCCGATGGCCAGCCCAGCCAGGTCCAGCTCGCCAGCGGCAGCGGCAATGCCCAGCTCGACGAGCAGGCACAGAAGGCCGTACAGGCCTGGCAGTTCAAGGCGGCCACCCGCGCAGGGCAGGCGGTCTCGACCACGATCCAGGTGCCGGTCAGCTTCAACCCGCCGCAGCCCAAGCCCGACCAGTGCTTCGCGGTCGAAGAACGGCTGCGCCGCGGCGGCTGATCGTCGCGTTGTATTGAGGTCAGCCGCCGCAAACCGCGCATCATGGATCGTCAAGGCGCCCGTCGGATCAACGCGTCGCCACGCGCCCGGTGAACACCGCCCCCACGCAGCACCGCATTTGAGCGGTCCGGTGCGGAGGTTGGGATCGCATGGCGCACTTTTCTCGTACAAGGACGCGTTGGCGGATGCCTGATATTTCCAGTGAAAACGTATGGATCGCCCTGGCGGTCACCCTGGCCGCCGGCCTGGCCACCGCGCTGGGCAGCCTGATGGTGCTGTTCTCGCGCCGGCCCAACCCGCGCCTGCTGGCGTTCGGGCTGGCCTTTGCCGGTGGCGCGATGGTTTTCGTCTCGCTGACCGAGATCCTCAACAAGGCGATCGACTCGTTCACCCAGGCCTATGACGCCCGGCTGGGCTTCGCCTACGGCACCGCGGCCTTCCTGGTCGGCGTGCTGCTGATCGTGGTGATCGACCACCTGATCCCGAACCCGCACGAGAGTCTGGACAAGCAGGACCCGCTGTTCCGCGACAACAACAAGGCCTACATCAAGCGGGTCGGCCTGCTGACGGCGGTGGCGATCACCGCGCATAACTTCCCCGAGGGGCTGGCAACGTTCTTCGCCACGCTGGAAAGCCCGTCGGTGGGCATGCCACTGGCCTTCGCCATCGCCATCCACAACATCCCCGAGGGCATCGCGATCGCGGTCCCGGTGTATTTCGCCACGCAGAACAAGTTCTACGCGTTCGGCGCCAGCCTGCTGTCCGGGTTGGCGGAGCCGATCGGCGCGGCGATCGGGTATGTGGCCCTGTCGGGGGTCCTCAACCACGCCACCTTCGGCTGGGTGTTCGGCATCATTTCCGGGGTGATGGTGTTCCTGGCCCTGGATGAACTGCTGCCGGCGGCCAAGCGCTACGCCAAGGGCCACGAGACCGTGTACGGCCTGGTGGCCGGCATGGGCAGCCTGGCGATCAGCCTGGTGTTGTTCAAATGGTGACGGTGCAGAGCCGGCCAGCGGCCGGCACTACCCTCCGTTCGGCACGGCGTTATCTGCCGGCGCTCACTTCAACCGGTTCAACACCTCGACGAGCTCCTCGGCGAGCGGTGCATTGATCAGGTACGGCGTCTTGCCCGCGTCCAGGGCGAACTCCAGCGAGGCCGCGTGCAGGAACAGCCGTTTCAGGCCGATCTGCTCACGAAGCCGCTTGTTGACGTCCGGATCGCCATACTTGTCGTCACCGGCCACCGGATGACCCAGATGCTGGGCATGTACGCGGATCTGGTGGGTGCGGCCGGTTTCGATGCGGACCTCACAGTACGAATGCCCGCCCTTGCGCTCCAGCACCTTGAAGTGGCTGATCGACTCCTTGCCGATCGGATTGACCTGCACGTGCCGCTCGCCGCCCTGGCGCAGACCCACGTGCAACGGGGCATCCACGGTCATGGTGCCATCGGGCATGCGGCCGGCCAGCAGGGTCAGGTAGCGCTTGCGGATGCCGGCACCGTGGTCTTCGCGCAGCAGCGCCTGCAGCTCGCTCAGCGCCGAGCGCTTCTTGGCCACGATCAGCAGGCCCGAGGTATCCCGGTCCAGCCGATGCACCAGTTCCAGGGTCTTTCCCGGACGCAGGGCGCGCAGCGTCTCGATCGCGCCGAAGCTGATGCCACTGCCGCCGTGGCTGGCCACGCCCGACGGTTTGTTCAGGGCCAGCAGCCGATCGTCTTCGAACACGATGGCATCTTCCAGCCGTTTCATGAATGCCGCGGGCGGACCCGCCTTGTCGCCTTCCTCGTTGAGACGGACCGGCGGGACCCGGACTTCGTCGCCGCCTTCGAGCTTGCGCTCGGCCTTGGCGCGGCCACCATTGACGCGGACCTGGCCACTGCGGACGAGCTTGTAGATCAGGCTGCGCGGTGCACCCTTGAGCTGGCCCAGCAGGAAGTTGTCCAGGCGTTGCCCGGCGCGGTCGGCCGGGACAGTGATGATACGTACGCTGGTCATGGCTTCAGCGGCTTTGGGGGTGGGCTCGGTAACGGTCATTGGCCTTTTATTCTGTTACACTCGGCAGGCGAGATAAGGGATTGATTTCGTTGGAAGTTGCTCTGGGCCAGAAGCCCGACTTCCCGCGATTCCGGCACAGTGCGCAGCCACCGCCCCCGGGGCGGCCATGTTAGCGGCTCACCGGCGGTCCCGGCCATCGCCGGATGTCTGACACGCATTCGCGCTGAACATGTCCCTGTGGCGCTCCAGCCTGGCTGAAAGCTGCCTCCGGCCCCGTTACACCCAAACCAAAACAAATGAAGCGCTCCCGCGGCCTGCCGTGGTGTTGTAGCGCTGGAAACCCAAACCGCCCTCCCCGCGCATGCGCGATGGGCGGTGAAGCGTGACCAGAAGCGAAACCCCATGGCGTTCCGCGCGGTAGCAGCGCGCGAGGAACGCAAGAATGAAGCGAATGCTGATCAATGCCACGCAGGCTGAAGAGCTGCGGGTAGCCATCGTGGATGGCCAGACGCTGTACGACATCGACATCGAACAGCCGTCCAAGGAACAGAAAAAGTCGAACATCTACAAGGGTCGCATCACGCGCCTTGAGCCTTCACTGGAAGCGGCCTTCGTCGAATACGGCGGTGAGCGCCATGGCTTCCTGCCGCTGAAGGAAATCTCCCGCGATTACTTCCAGGCCGGCGTCGACCACAACAAGGCCGGCATCCGCGAGCTGCTGCGTGAGGGCCAGGAAGTCGTGGTCCAGGTGGACAAGGAAGAACGCGGCAACAAGGGCGCTGCCCTGACCACGTTCATCTCGCTGGCCGGCCGCTACATGGTGCTGATGCCGAACTCGCCGAGCGCCGGTGGCGTCTCGCGTCGCATCGAGGGCGAAGACCGCGCCGCGCTGAAGGAAGCGCTGGACAAGCTGAACATCCCCGACGACATGGGCGTGATCATCCGCACCGCCGGCGTCGGCCGCGATGCCGAAGAGCTGCAGTGGGATCTGGATTACCTGCTGCAGGTCTGGAAGTCGATCGCCGAAGCGGCACTGACCAAGCCGGCCTCGTTCCTGATCTACCAGGAATCGCGCCTGATCGTGCGCGCCCTGCGTGACTACCTGCGCGCCGATGTCGGCGAGATCCTGGTGGACACCGAAGAGCTGTACGAGACCGCCCAGGAGTTCATGCAGCAGGTGATGCCGCAGACCCTGCGCAAGCTCAAGCATTACAAGGACGACATCCCGCTGTTCAACCGCTTCCAGATCGAATCGCAGATCGAAGGCGCGTATGAACGCAACGTCCGCCTGCCGTCGGGCGGCTCGATCGTGGTCGACCAGACCGAAGCGCTGACCGCCATCGACGTCAACTCCTCGCGCGCCACCAAGGGCAGCGACATCGAGGACACCGCGTTCCAGACCAACCTGGAAGCGGCCGACGAAGTGGCCCGCCAGCTGCGCCTGCGCGATCTGGGCGGCCTGGTGGTCATCGACTTCATCGACATGGCCTCCAACAAGCACCAGCGCGAAGTCGAGAACCGCCTGCAGAACGCGCTCAAGTACGACCGTGCGCGCGTGCAGCTGGGCCGCATCTCGCGCTTCGGCCTGATGGAAATGAGCCGCCAGCGCCTGCGTCCGAGCCTGGGCGAATCCAGCCAGATCGTCTGCCCGCGTTGCGACGGCCATGGCCGCATGCGCAGCGTCGAGTCGCTGTCGCTCTCCATCATCCGCGTGGCTGAAGAGCATGCGATGAAGGAGAACACCGGGCAGGTGCTGGTCCAGGCCCCGGTCGAGATCGCCAACTACCTGCTCAACGAAAAGCGCAGCGCGCTGCGCGAGATCGAACAGCGCCATGACGCGCCGATCGTGATCGTCGCCGATGAGCAGTTGCACACCCCGCATTACGAAGTAACCCGCCTGCGTGAGAACGAGCTGGGCGAAGAAAGCGGCAAGCCGAGCTACCAGCGCGGTACCCCGCGCAAGCTGCCGGTGCACGCGCTGACCAAGGCCCAGCTGAACATCCCGGTCGCCCCGGTGGTGACCCAGGTCAAGCACAGCCAGCCGGCCCCGGTGCGTGACGCCCCGGAACCGGAAGCCGCACCGGCCCCGGTCGCGGCCCCCGTTGCCGCCCCGGCGGCAACCGGCGTGGTGGGTTGGCTAAAGCGCATCTTCGGTGGCGAACCGGCCCCGGCCGCCGCACCGCAGCCGAGCAACCGCTCGGGCCAGGACGGCAACCGCAACGGTCGCAACAAGGATCGCAACGGCAAAGACCGCAACGGCCGCCGCGATGAGCGTGGCGAACGTGGTGGCAACGGCAATGCGCAGGCGCAGGGCCGTGGCAAGGACCGTGGTGAGCGTGGCGAACGTGGCCCGAAGGGCGAGCGCCGTGAGGAGCGCCGCCAGGACACCGCCGCACCGGCCAATGGCAATGCGGCACAGGTGCAGGCACCCGCGCAGGGCAAGCCGCGCAACGAGCAGCAGCCGGCCAAGCCGCGCAATGAACCGCGCAATGACCAGCAGCAGCCGAAGCTGAAGCAGAAGCAGGGCCAGAACGGCCAGGCCAAGCCGCAGCAGAACGACGGCGACAAGCCGGCCATGAGCGAGAAGCCCGCGCGTCAGCCGCAGGCCGATGCACCCAAGCCGACCACCGCCGCACCGGTCGCTGCCGACGCCGCCGTGATCGCTGCGGCTGCCGTGGTCGCCACCGATGGCGCCGCGCCGGCCGCCCACGTCCAGGAAACGGCCAAGGCCGCTCCGGCCGAGGATGCACAGCTGGGCGACACCGACGCCACCGAACAGGGTGACGCGCCGGCCAATGCCGAAGACGGTACCGGCGAAGGCGCTTCGCGTCGTCGTCGTGGCCGTCGCGGTGGCCGTCGTCGTCGTCGTGGCAACGGTGAGCAGGCTGCCGGCAGCGATGGCCTGAATGGTGACGACAACGGTCTGGATGACGAGGGCGACGACCAGGACGGCGATCAGGACGGCGATACCGCCGCCCCGGCCGAGCGCCAGGTCGCCAATAACGGTCAGCCGCAGCCGGAGTTCGAGTTCGACGACGAATCCGGCAACGCGCCGGCCGCTGCCCCCGCACCTGTCCAGGCCCCGCGCCCGGCCCCGGTGGCGGCAGTGGCTGCCGCCGCTCCGGTCGCCGTGGTCAGCAGCCCGGTCGTGACCGCTGGTCATGCCGAGCCGACCCCGGCCCCGGTGGCCGAGAAGGCACCAACCCCGGTCGTCGAGAAGGCCGCTGCGCCGGCCGTCGAGCCGGTCGCTGAGAAGGCCCCGGCCTCCTACAACGACCCGGTGCCGTTCGTGGAAAGCCCGAGGCCGGCTCCGGCGGCTCCGGTTGCTGCTCCGGTGGCTCCGGCTCCGGTCGCTGCTCCGGTGGCTCCGGCCCCGGTCGCTGCTCCGGCCGCCCCGGCTCCGGTTGCTGCTCCGGCAGCTGCTCCGGCAGCTCCGGCTCCGGTAGCTGCTCCGGCGGCGACCGCCCCGGCCCCGGTGGCTGCTCCGGCGGCTCCGGCTCCGGTTGCTGCTCCGGCGGCCCCGGTTGTTGAGGCCGCCCCGCAGGAAGTGAAGGAGCCGACCGTCGCACCGGTGCAGACCAGCATGCTGGATGCCGTCGATGCGACCCAGGCGCCGGCACAGCCGGCAGCCCCGCAGGCCCGCACCGAATCGGCCCCGGCCGGCCCGGTCGTGCACAACGGTCAGTTGTTCGGTTCGGCCGCCAGCGACACCCCGGCGGCGACCAACGCCGCCGAACAGGCCGCGCAGGCCGAAGCGCGCGAGGACATCCCCACCGATGCCCCGCAGGCCGAGGAAGGCGACAAGGCCGACCAGGAAAAGAAAGACACGCTCTGATCCTGAGTGAGTGACGCAACAAACAGACAGCGGCCTTCGGGCCGCTGTCTGCGTTTGGGGGGGGGGTGGCGCATGCAGTGGCGTGCGTCAACCGGTCATGATGGCGGCGCTGAGCGCATCCACGCATGGCATGGATCTACACGGGCCATCGGATGCATCAAGGGTAGACCCACGCCACGCGTGGATCCTGCACGGAATACGTCAAGGGCAGATCCACGCCATGCGTGGAGGCAGCCGGTCGCGCGCTACGCCATCACCGATGACGCGGCGCGCGCCTCAGGGCGTCGTCGCGCCGGCGTTTCCGGTGGCCGGCGCGAACTGCAGCCGGGTCCACACGCCGTAATGATCCGAGGCCCAGCGGCCATCGGCGTACGGCTGGTCGAACAGGATCTTCGCCTCACGGGCAAGCAGTCGATCCTGCTGGAAGAAAATATGGTCGATGCGCGAGGGCGCGTCGTAGTAGTGCCGGTTGAGCGTGCTGACCTGGGCCAGTTCGTTGTTGACGTGCACGCTGCCGTAGCTGTCGCCGTAGTGATTGCGCAGCTCGCTCAGGTCCCCGGCGTCCACCAGCGCGTTGAAGTCACCCGCCACGACCACCGGCGCGTCGCCTGCGCTCTGCGCGATGAAGGCCAGCAGATCCGCCACCTGTTCTCCACGGATGCGGCTGCCGACCTCGTCCGAACGCTCGTTCAAATGCGTGGCATAAACATTGACCGGGCGACCGTCCACATCGATGCGCAGATGCGCCACGGTCCGGTAGTCGCCCAGCGGCGCCAGCAGATGGTCGTTGCGCGACAGCACCGGCCGCCGGGTCAGCAGGGCATTGCCGTAGCGCTTGAAACGCCCCGGCGGATCGGTCGAGACGAACTGATACTCATAGCCCAGCTTGCGCGCCAACCATGCGGCCTGGTTGCGCACATGGGGCTTCTGGATCACTTCCTGCAGCGCGATCGCATCGGGCTGCAGTGCCTGCAGTTCACGCAGGATCACCTGGCGGCGGGCCGGCCAGTTCTCGCGGTCGTGGTGAAGATTGAAGGTGACCATGGTCATCTCCTGCGCGGGCGCCGCCACGGTGCCCTGCGCCAGTGCCACCAGCGGCGCGGACGCCAGCACGGCGGCCAGCAGGCCGCGCATCATCATCGTCATCTGCCGCATTACGGTGCCTTGCGTTCCGCCCGGCGTACCGACGCCGGAATCTCGATCTCGACCTTGGCCGGCACCTGCATCACACGCAGTTCGCCGCCCACCCATTCCGCCGGCTCACCATTGACGGTGGTGGCGCCAGGCTCGCCGCTGTACGGCCACGGCAGCACCACGCCACCGGCCGGCGGCACCAGGCCGGCCGACACGGTCAGGGTGAGCTGCTTGTCGTTGCGGATCAGCGCGTAGTTGAGCTGCCCGTTCGGTGTGCGCAGGCCCTGCACGCCCACGCCCTTGCCTTCCAGCCAGCGCGACGGCACGCCCGCGGCCAGCACCAGGCTGTCGTCGATGTCGCGGCTGTAGGCGAACATGTCCAATGCCGAACGCACGAAGTCCGAGGCCACCCACGCATGTGGCAGGTCACCCAGGAAGAACGGTTTGCGCGGCGTGCGCGAGACCACTTCGGCCCACTGGTTCCACGGCTGCGGTGCACGGTCCTTGAAGAAGAACTCGGTCGCCTGCCAGGCGCGGTCACGCCAGCCCAGGCGCACGAAGGCGGCCACGTTGCGCCACTCGTACGGGGTGTAGTCCTTCCACTCGCGCTTGCCATCGCGGCGCGCTTCGAACTCGCTCCAGTAGCGCTCGAAGGTGTTGTTCAAGTACGGCTGCGGCAGGCGCCCCTGCTCGCCGGCCGGCGCCAGTGCGATGGTGGTCGAGGTGGCATCGAAATCGCCCAGTTCGGCTGAACCGGGCAGATAGTCGATCTTGTGCTGCGCGGTCGCCGCCAGCAGCGACGCCTGCAGGTCGTCACGGAACTGATCGCGCGATTCACTGATCTGCAGCGCTTCGGCCTTGCCCAGCGTGCTGGCGATGATCGCCGCGTCCTTGTAGCCACGCAGCGCCCAGAAGTTGTCCCAGTACGAATGCATCGGCTTGGCCGAATACCCTTCGTGACTGATCGAGACCGGCATCATCCCGTAGAAGGCGGGGTTGCGCGCGCGGTTGTCTTCGGTGCGCTCGCTCAGGCGCAGCTGCTCCATGTACTGGTAGGCGCCCTGCACATGCGGCCACATCACCTCCAGGAAGGTGGTGTCGCCGGTGTAGCGCCAGTACTCGGCGATGTTGAAGATCAACTCGCCGTGGCTGTCGTTCTCCGGCACCGGGTCACTGCCGCGCGAGTCCACGCAGCACGGCACCTTGCCATTGTCGAACTGATAGGGCGCATACCAGTTCACGTACTGGCGCACCGCATCACTGCGGCCCATCCGCAGCAGGCCTTCGGAAATCATCGCGCCATCGCGGATCCAGCTGCGCGAATACGAACGCGTGCCCGGCTGCAGGCTGGGGCCGATGCGCGAAATCAGCATGTGCGCCAGCGCGGTGCGCAGCGTATCGGCCAGCGGCTTGCCAGCCGCGGGGACCTGCAGCGTCACCTGGTCCAGTTTGGTCCGCCACATCGAAGCGACCTGCTGCTGCGCCTTGGCCGCATCGAAGGCCTTGGGCATCGCCCAGTTGCCGGTCTGCGGCAGCACGATGGCGACCTCGCGGCTCTGGCCAGGCTCCAGCTTCCAGCGGTACAGCAGCGCGCCCGAAGCCAGGCCGGTGCTGTCCTTCACTTCGGTGGTGCCTGGCAGCTTGCCGCTGGCCAAGTGGACCACGTCGAGCTTGCTGTCGAACGCGGTGGCGAAGGCCGCGTCCGGTGCCTGTGCCGGGTACAGGCGCGGCGTGCCGTTGACGTCCACATGGGTCGGGTCGAAGGACAGGTTGTCGATCCGGCTGACGCCGCCGACGGTATTGAGGAACTGGGTCGGCGGGTTCACCTGCCATGGGCGCACGGCCAGGGCCAGGGTGTACTCGTGGGCCACCTTGTCCGGGTTGCGCAGGGTGTAACGACCGACCAGCTGCGCGTTGTCCGGCGTGCCCTGCACGAAGCCGGTCACCTGCAGGCCAGCCTTGTCGTGGGTCCAGCCGACGTTGGCGATCGGCAGGTAATCGTCCTGCAGCGCTTGGCTGGTTTTTACGTCGGCCCAGCTCAGCAGTTTGTTGTCGACCAGCACGAACGGTTCGACGCTGAAGCTGGACTTGGCCACTTCCAGCGCACCGTCTTCGCCGATCAAGGCCTGCTCGCGACCGCCATCCAACCCGAGCAGCGTCCAGTACGGCTGCTCGCCGGTGAAGCCACGTGGCACCGAACCGCGTGGCAGGTCGGCACCGACCGAGCGGACGAAATCATTCGGGGTATCGGCGAACTCGAGCGGCTTGAGCGTGATATCACGGATACCGTAGCGCCAGCTCGGGCCGCCCTTGAGGTCGAAGCGCAGGTACCGCGCTTCCGTATCCGGCAGCGCCAGCCAGTCGCGGCCACCGCCGCCGGCGGTCACCTCGCGCAGCGTGTTCCAGCTGCGCCCATCGGCCGAGGAACGCACCACGTAACGTGTGGCCTCCAGCCCGGGCAGCCATTCGATCACCGCCCCGCCAAACTCGCGCACCTTGTGCAGGTCCAGGCTGATGGTCTGTTCGGCCACGCCGCCGCTGATCCAGACCGTGTCCGGCTTGCCATCGACGATGCGGTTCTGCAGCGCGGTGGCGGTATCGGCGATCACCGAGGGGCTCAGCGAAGATGTATCGGCCGGCGGCAGGCCCTGCAGCGTGAGCCGGTCGAAACAGACCGTGCCCTTGCCACCGACCTTGCTGTAGATCGTGAACTCCATCGCAGCGCTGCGCTTGAGTGTCTTGTCCGTCTCCGGGCCCCAGGCCTTGTCGATCTGGCGCTTGCGGTACTGCACCGGCGTCCACGCCTTGGGGAACGCATAGCCGGGGCGATTGACCCACCACACGTTGTCGCCACTGGCATCGATCAGCTTGAACTGCAGGTCGTTGGCGGGGGAATCGCCGCGCAGCTGGAAGCCGAACTGGTAATTCTCCGGGTACTGGATGCCCAGCTCGCGACGTATGCCGACATAGCCGGACACGTTGTGGAAGTCGTAATCCACACACAGCGCGCGGCCTCCGCCACTGCCGGCCACGCTGCGCAGCGAGCCGCTGACCTGGTCGGAGACGACCAGCTTCCACGGCGTCATGTCATCGAAGCTGTCCAGCACCTTGGGCGCGGGCAACACCGGCGTCGCCGGCGGTGCGGCCGAGGCCGCCAGTGACCAGACCAGACCCAGACCCACCGCGACGACGGCATGCTTCACCCTTTGACACTCCCCAGCAACAGACCTTGGATGTAATAA
The DNA here is from genome assembly GCF_029959485.1 of Stenotrophomonas sp. PS02301. Lineage (NCBI taxonomy): Bacteria > Pseudomonadati > Pseudomonadota > Gammaproteobacteria > Lysobacterales > Lysobacteraceae > Stenotrophomonas > Stenotrophomonas sp. PS02301. The sequence continues at coordinate 13,758 of NZ_JASCOO010000037.1, read as the reverse complement.
CGCTGCAATGCCAGGAACAGCAGCAGCACCGGAACCACCGTGACCACCGCGCCGGCCATCATCATTTCAACGTCCATGATGTGCTCGCGCGAGAGCGTGGCCAGGGCCACCGGGAGAGTGTAGTGCTCCTGGTCGGTCAACACGATCAAGGGCCACATGAAATCGTTCCAGGCCGCCATGAAGGTGAAGATCGACAGGGTCACCAGCACCGGCTTGAGCATCGGCAGCACGATCTGGAAGAAGATCCGCAGCTCCCCTGCCCCGTCGATGCGGGCCGCTTCGAGCAGCTCATCCGGGATCGAACGGGCGTACTGGCGCACCAGGAAGATGCCGAACACGGTGGCCAGCGCCGGCACGATCACGCCACCGAAGTTGTTGACCAGGCCCAGCTGCTTCATCAGCAGGAACAGCGGCAGCATCGCCACCTGCGCGGGGATCACCAGTGCGGCCAGCAGCAGCTGGAAGATGCGCTCGCGGCCGGCGAAGCGCAACTTGGCGAAGGCGTAGCCGGCCATGGTGTTGAGCAGCAGCGAGCCGAAGGTGATGGCCAGCGACACCATCAGGCTGTTGACGAAGTTGTTGGCCATCCCGGTGCGCGCGAACAACTCGTGGTAGTTCGCGGTGGTCAGCGAGGACGGCAGCAGCGGCGGCGGAAAATGCGCCGCCTCGCCGGTCGGCATGAACGACACCGACAGCATCCACAACAGCGGCGCCAGGCTCAGCGCGGCAAGCACCAGCAGGCCACCATTGACCCACCAGGCATGCCAGCGCGATTGACCGATTTCACGACTCATACCAACTGCCTCTTGCGGCCGAAACGCAGCATGATGCTGGTCACGCCCAGGATGATCAGGAACAGCAGGAACGCCACCGCGGAGGCGCGGCCCAGGTTCCACCACTTGAAGCCTTCTTCGAACATGAAATACAGCACGCTGACCGTGCTCTGCAGTGGGTCGCCACGCGTCATCACGTAGGGCTCGGCGAACAGCTGGAAATAACCGGACACGGTGATCACACCGACCACCAGCAGCACCGGGCCCAGCATCGGCAGGGTGATGTGCAGGAACTGCTTCCAGCGCGAGGCACCGTCGATGCGCGCGGCCTCGTACAGGTCATGCGGGATCGCCTGCAGGCCGGCCAGGAAGATCACCATGTTGTAGCCGAAGTTCTTCCACACCGCGAACAGCATGATGGTCGGCATCGCCCAGTTCGGGTCGCCCAGCCAGTCGACCGGGCTGATGCCCAGATGGCCCAGGCCGTAGTTCACCAGGCCGTAGCTGGTATGGAACAGGTAACGCCAGATCACCGCCACCGCCACCAGGGTGGTCACCACCGGGGCGAACAGCGCGGTACGGAACAACGCCTTGAAGCGGGCGGCCGGCGCGTTGAGCAGGATCGCCGCGCCCAGCGATACCGCGATCGACATCGGCACGCCGACGATCACGAAGTAGGTGGTATTCCACAGCGACTTCCAGAACATCGGGGTCTGCAGCAGATCGATGTAGTTGCCCAGGCCGACGAAACGCAGGTTTTCGCCATCGGCCAGTGCGTACAGATCGAAATCGGTGATGCTCAGCGCCAGCGCCGAGAACACCGGCAGGCCGAAGAACACCGCGATGACCAGGATGGCCGGGCCGGCAAACATCCAGCCGGCAAGCGAACGCTGCTTCATGGTGCCGCCTCCGTTGCGACCGCACTGGAGTGCTGCTTGTCGCTTACGCCAGACGAGTCCTGGCGGTGCTGCTCATGCATCCAACGCCGTTTGGCGAGGACCTTGTCCACGCGCTTGTCCAGTTCTTTCACTGCTACGTCCTGATCCATGCCACCACGCACCACCTGTTCGGTGATGATCCGCATTTCCTGCACGATGCGCTCCCACTCCAGCACTTTCGGCGTGGGCTTGACCCGCTCGAGCTGATCGCGGAACGGCTGCGCCAACGGGTCGTTGGCCAGCGAGGGGTATTCCCAGGTGCTGCGCCGTGGCGGCAGGTCACCGATGATCGAATGGAAACGCTCCTGGATCGCCGGGCGCGACAGGAACTCGATCAGCTTCCACGAGGCTTCCTTCTGCTGCGAAGAACGGAAGATCACCAGGCTGGTACCCCCGGCGATGCCGGCGCCGGGGCCGTCCGGACCCGGCAGCGCAGCGGTGCCCCACTGCCCCTCCAGCGCCTTGGGCTGCAGCTTCTTGAACTCGCGGATGTTCCAGGGGCCGGACACGTAGAACACGTTGAAGCCGCGGAAGAACTCATCCCAGACGTTGGAGATCTGCGTCTCGGACATGCGCGGGGCCCAGCCCTGCGCGAACATGTTTTCGTAGAAGCCCAGCGTCCTGCGGAAGCCGGGGCTGCTGAAGTTGCCACGGGTGTCATCGTCACGCAGCAGCGGATCGGGCTGCTGCAGGGCGAAGGACAGCTGCTGCTCGAACTCGTTGATCGGCATCAGCACCGCATAGCGGTTCGCGCCCTGCATCTTCTTGATCGCCGCCATCATCTCGTTCCACTCGCCCCAGGTACGCGGCGGGTGGTCATAGCCGGCTTTGGCCAGCATGTCCTTGCGGTAATACAGCAGGCGCGTATCGACGTACCACGGCACGCCGACCAGTTCGTCATGGATGACGTTGGTGTCCCAGATGCCCTGGAAGTAATCGGCCGGGTCCACCACCTTGGACTGCGCCACATAGGGCTGCAGCGGGGTCAGGGTGTTGAGCTCGGCGAACTCGGGAATCCAGGTGTTGCCCAGCTGGCACACATCCGGCAGCCCGTCGGCCGCGAATGCGGTCAACAGTTTTTCATGCGCGGCCGTCCACGGGATGTTCTGGACATCCACATGAATGCCCGGGTTTTCCGCTTCAAACTCGCGGATCAGGCCGGTGACCACTTCGGCCTCGCGGCCCATCGCCCAGAAACGCACTGTGACCCCTTCCGGTTCTTTCCGGCAGGCACTCAACAACAGGCTGCCGACCAGCAGCAGCAACAGACTCAACCCCAGCTTCGGGCGCGACGACGATGGCACTGCTTACTTCCCCTGCTGCTGGTTGCGGTTCGAATTGGAATTGTTCTTCTGTTCCTGGGCGGCCGCCGCGCGCGATTCGGCGATGCCGACCGAGCGGGCCGAGGCCGCCTTTTCATCTTTCTGCAGTTCCATCGGCTGATCCTCGCCTTCCGGAGTCAACCAGCCACCACTGAAGCCGGCACGCTCCAGACCCTTGCGGATATGGGCGTTCTTCTTCATCACATCCCAGACGAAATCGTTCCGGTAGTTGGCGATCATGGTCAGGATCGGGCCTTGGTCGATACCGATGTAATCGCTGGCCACCCAGCCGCGATCCGGCACCAGGCGACCGGTCTTGATCGGGATGTCGTAGTTGAAACTCGGGTTGAACGAATCCAGGAAGCCGTAGCTGGAATAGATGTAGTCGCCGTAGCGCTTGTGCATCTCCACCGCGGCCGGGATGACTTCTTCCGGCGCGAACACGATCGAGGCGATCGCCGCGGTCGGCGCGATGGTGCCGTCATCGAAGTTCTCGCGCAGGCCGGCGCCGCGCGAAGAGTAATGGCGGAACTGGCGCTGCTCGCCCCGGTATTCCTGGGTGGTGTTCTGCGGGCCGTCGCTGGCGGTCAGGCCCCATACGTTCTGGCCGTAATCCTTCCAGTTCATCGGGTTGGCGATCGCGTACTCGCGCTGCGCCAGGGCGGCCGAACGGCTGTTGAGGAAGTAGGTACTGCCCCGCTCGCGCATGTAGGCATCCTGGATGTCGCGGAAGTCCACCCACACATGCGTGTACTGGTGGCCGAACAGCGGGCCGAAGGACAGGTATTCCTGGCCCTGGTAGACGCCCCAGTCGTTGTCGTAGGTACGCGTCCAGACCGTCCACGCATCCGGGCTGACCGGGTGGGTGGGCGAGCCGAGCGCGAGGATGTAGACCATCATCGCCTCGTTGTAGCCCATCCAGTCGTGGTCGATGAAGCCGCTTTCCGGGAACCAGCCCATCGAGATCAGCGGTGCGCGTTGCTGCAGCCACGGCCAGTCCACGCGCTTGTACAGCGTATCGGCGATCTCGCGGATCTCTTTCTCGCGTGCGTCGTCACCGTCGTAATAGGACTGCGCGAACAGCACGCCCATCATCAGCAGCGCGGTATCCACGCTGGACAGTTCCACCCAGCTGTCATAGCGGCGGCCTTCCTGCATGTCCAGGAAGTGGTAGTAGAAGCCCTTGTAACCGCCCTTGCCGGTGCGCTGCGGGCCCATCGGCAGATCGCGGAAGAACTTCAGCGTCAGCAGGGTGCGGTCGATCGCCTGGTTGCGGCTGACCCAGCCGTTCTCGATGCCGATCGGATAGGCGGTCAGCGCATAGCCGACCGAAGCGATGCTGGCGAACGGACGCGACGGGTAGCGGTCCGGGCTGAGCCCGTTGACCTCGTTGGTGGTATCCCAGAAAAACTGGAAGGTGCGGCGCTCGATATCGTCGAACAGCGGCGGCAGCTCCGGCTTCATCGGCCGCGGCGGCACGTCCGCCTCGACCAGGATCACGGGCGGCTTGGGCTTGGCCGGCTCCTGCTGGGCCTGCGGCTGACAGGCAGCGACGGCGACACTGATCGCCGCGGCGGTCAACAGGTGGCGTGCCTGCATGGGCCAACTCCTTCTACAGTGTTCGTGACTGGGAAGCATAACGTCCAATGACCTGAAATCGTTTACAGAACGCGGCCTTAAAAAACCACGCAGGCGTGGTCCAAAGCCGCGGTCATTGCCCAGGCCGCTGCCACCCTCCGTGGCACCGGCCTGGACAATGGACTGGCCCGAAGGCCAGCCATTGCCATGAAACCGGCCCCGTCCGAAGACGGGGCCGTGTGCTGCATCAGAAGCGGAAGCCGACTTCGGCCTTCACCTGGCGCGGCGTACCGACGATATCGCCGGTCTCGTTGTAGCTGGCCTGCAGCTTGCCGTCGGTCTTGAAGTAGTTGTAGGTGGCGAAGTTGTCGAAGTTGAACACGTTGATGATGTCGATACGCGCGTACAGCTCGGTATCGCCCGCCATCTTGAACGTCTTCGTCGCCTGCAGATCGACCGAACGGTAGCCGAAGATCTTGCCACCCAGCAGGAACTTGCCATTGGCGTTGGGCACCGCGGCCTGCGGCGTCGGCAGGTCGTAGCCACTGGCCTGCGGCACGCCGTACCAGTCGTTGACGGCCGTCGGGGTGGCCAGGGTGACCTTGCCGCCGAAGGTGATGCCCCAGAAGCCCGCGTACGAACCGGTGACCACCAGGCGGTGGCGCGGCGCGCCGTTGGAACGGATGGTCGGATAATCTTCGATCAGGCCGCGGTCGAACGCGTACTTCTCGTTGATGTCGCGGTTGTGGCGCGCGGTGGTCCAGGTGTAGGCCACCGAGGTGCCCCAGCCGCTTTCCTGGGTGAACGGCTTCTGCGCCGACAGCAGGACCTGGGTCGCACGGGTCTTGATGCCCTGCTGGCCGATGATCAGGCTGCCGAAGCCCGGCACGTTGCAGCTCCAGGCCTGGCTCAGGCCCGGGTCGGTGCCGCCGCACAGGCGCGGGTCATCGAAGAACTGGCCGGTCGGGTAACGGTTGCCCAGGGTGAAGGCGAACCCGTCGTAGCTCAGGGTGCGGGAGATGGTGGCATCGGTCAGCCACTCACCCACCTGGTTGCTCATGCCGAAGCTGAACTGATCCGAGTACGGCACCTTGAGGTTGTTGTTCAGCAGATCGACTTCCAGACCGGCATTGCTGGTCGAGCCGACCAGGGTCTGCAGGTTGCCGATCCCGTTGAGCAGGTTCGGGTTCCAGTCGTAGCAGGCGGCCTGGCCGTTGATGCAGGTGCCGGTCGACGGGTTGCGGAAGTAGATGGTCGGCTGCGGCAGGGCCAGCTTGGTGGTTTCCAGCTGCAGGTTGTCGAACAGGTCGCGATCGTACGAACGACCGGCACCACCGTGGAACACGTGCTGCTCGTCGGCGTTGAGGTCATACGAGAAGCCCAGGCGCGGCTGCCAGGCATCCTTGAACGCCTTGCGGTTTTTGCCGGTGCTGATGTAATCGCCGATGTTCAGGCCACCCAGCGCCAGCGAATCGGCGTAGGTCTGGCCAGCGGCCGCGCGCGGATCCTGCGAGTAGATCGCGTCGACCACCTGCTGCGGGGTCACGAAGTCCAGGTAGGACGGCGTCTTCTCGTAGTCCCAACGCAGGCCGAGGTTGAGCTGCAGGTGGTCGTTGACCTGCCAGTCGTCCTGGATGAACAGGCCGATCTGCTTGGACTTCGAACGCACTTCGCCCGACACGCCCGACACGCCGGTCACCGGCTTGACGAACTGCGCCTTGTACGGGATGGAATCCGGGAAGTCCGGATCGCCCAGGGTGTAGGTGAAGGTCGGGTTGATCTGCGCAGCATCGGATGCGTACAGGTCGATCTGCTTGTACTTGGCGCCCATCTTGATGGTGTGGTCGCCCGCCCACTGGATGCCATCCAGGGTCAGGTTGTCTTCGATCGACCAGCCCTTCTGGCCCTTCACCTGCGAATCCAGCGCCGATGCGCCACCGATCTTCACCACGGTGCGGTCTTCGGTGCCGTCCGGTGCGGTGTAGGTGATGCCGTTGGCCAGGGTCAGCGGGGTCGGGTTGTTGAACGAATCTTCGTGGGTGACCATCAATTCGTTGTAGTAACGCTCACCGCTGTGGTTCCAGCGCAGGGCGTAACGACGGTCGGTGTTGACCACTTCACGGCCGGCTTCCGGCGCGGTCTGGCCGCTGAACTGCGACTGGGTTTCATCGCGGTCCTGGAAGGTCAACTCGATGCGATCGTTGTCGGTCGGCTCGAAGTCGACCTTGGCGAAGATCAGATCCTGCTGGAACGGCTGGCTGGCCGGGCCGAGGCCGGCGGCGCCTTCCGGCGGCAGCAGCGCGGCAGCACGGCCGACCGCGCCGTCAGGCGCGATGGTGACCGGCAGGTCGAAGCGCTTGGCTTCATAGGTCACGAAGAAGTGGGCCTTGTCCTGGATGATCGGGCCACCCAATGCAAAACCGTATTCCTTCTCGGCCGATGCCTCTTTCGTCTGGCCAGCCTGGCGCTCGGCCGGGGTCTTGGCGCGCATGTCTTCGTTGGTGTAACGGTAGAAGGTTTCACCCTTGAACTCGTTGGTGCCGGACTTGGTGGCCGCGGTCACGGCCGCGCTCGACACCTGGCCGTACTCGGCCTTGTAGTTGCCGCTGATGACCTTGTATTCGCCGATCGCCAGCTGCGGGAACGGGTTGCCGGCGCTGCCGGACTGGCCGGCCACGCCGCCGCCCTTGACGTAGCTCTTCTGGCCCACGCCGTCGATATAGACGTTGGTGCCGTCGGAGTTGGTGGCACCGCCGCGCAGGGAGGTGTTGCCCTTGGCATCACGGGTGAAGATCAGGCCCGGCACCGCGTCGGCGAATTCCAGGAAGTTGCGCGACACCTGCGGGGTGGTCTGGATCTGCTGCAGGCTGACGGTCTTGCCCACTTCGGAGGTACGCACTTCCTGCAGCAGGGTCGGTGCAATGACGTTGACCGTGTCCAGGTTGGTGGCGTTGGCAGTGCTGCCGTTGGCCGGCGCGCCGCTGAAGTTCAGGGTCGCGGTGGAGGCCACGGTGACCGTCACCTTCTGCGTCTGGCCATTGGCCACCACGTTGTAGGTGCCCGGGTCCAGGCCCATCAGCGAGTAGCTGCCATCGGCACGGGTGGTGGCGCGGCGCACGGTGCCGCTGGCCACGTTGGTGGCGGTGACTTCGGTGCCGGCGGCAGCCTCGGCGACCTGGCCGCGCAGCGACGAGGTGGCCGACTGCGCCATCACGCTCGGGGCGGCGCCCAGCATCAGGCATGTGACCAGCGCGCTGGACAACAGACTCCGTGCGGGCGCGCGGTTGCGGTGATTGGAATACGTCATGTAACTCTCCGGGTGGTGGTGGCCGTCTTTGCGGCCCCTGTCGTTTTATGTGGTGCGTTTTTTTAGGGCGTCACGACCAACGGTCGTGACCTACTGCTGGGTTCTGGCTTTGCTCGAATCACGCACGATCAGGGTCGGCACGAGCGTCTGCTTGTCGCCGGCCCCTTCTGTGTTGTTGCCATCCATCAACTGCAACAGGCGCGTCGCGGCCTTATCGCCGAGGTCGGCGATACTCACCTGCATCGTTGTCAACGATGGGTGAACGAAACGTGCCAGCGGAATGTCATCGAAACCCGCCAAGGCGACATCGGCCGGCACCCGGACACCTGCCTGCGCGAACGCATACAGACACCCCAGCGCCATCATGTCGTTGGCGGCGAACACCGCATCGGGCAGCGTGCCGGCTGCCAGCAACTCCTGTCCGGCGCGATGGCCGGAAGCTTCGTCAAAGTCACCGGGCAACTCGATCCCTTCGGCAGCATCGCCGAAGGCCGCCAGCGCATCGCGGAAACCGCGCAGGCGCTCACGGGCGTCGTAGTTGAGGTCCGGACCGGAAATGAAGGCGATGCGCCGATGCCCGACGTCCAGCAGGTGACGGGTCATGGCCATCGCGCCGGCATGGTCATCGATGCTCAGCACCGGATGATCCTGCTCGGGCAGATACGTGTTGATCAGCACCGTGGGCAACGACTGCGGCAGGTTGTCGGTCAGGAAGCCGGGGCTCTCGGCATACGGCGAAAGCACCAGCAACCCATCGACACGACCGCGCATGGCCCGCAGGGCCGCGCCCTGCTGCTCCTGGTCACCGTGGTAACTGGACACGAGCAGATGCTGGCGACGCTCGCGGGCCACCCCATCGATGCCACGCATCAGTTCGGAGAAGAATTCGCCATAGAGATCGGGCAACACCACGCCAATGGTGTTGGTCCGTCGGCTGCTCAGGCTCCGGGCCGCTGCATGCGGGGTGTAGCGCAGTCGCGCTGCCACCTCCAGCACCAGCTTGCGCACGGGCTCGGCAACATTTTCATGGCCATTGAGTGCGCGCGAGACCGTGGCAACAGAGACACGGGCTTCACGGGCGACATCTTTGATAGTGATCGCTGCCTTGTTCACTTCGCCGCCCTCCACGGCTTAGAGATCTGGGCTTGGCGCGGAATGTAAGCGTTTTCAAACCCGAATGTAAACACTACGTTAGCCTCATGTCGTACGGCGGTAACCAAAAGCTGTCCATGTCGGCCCCTTTCGGGACTGGCCAGGACAAGGCGGGACAAGGGTTTCAGCGGTTTTTGACCGGTGTCTCGGCACGGATGGACAACGCGTGGATATCGGTCTCCATCATCGTTCCCAGGGCCGCATAGACGGCCCGCTGGCGCGCCAGCGGGAGCTTTCCTTCGAAGGCTGCGCTGACCACGTGCACCTTGAAGTGCCCCCGGCCGTCACGCGCGCCCTCATGGCCGGCGTGGCGGTGGCTGTCATCCTTGACCTCCAGCAGTTCCGGATCCAGTGCCTGCTGCAGCGCCTGCCGGATGCGCTCGACCCGGTTCATGGCAGGACCTTGCGGAACGGACGCACCTGGACGCGCACGTAGACGCCCGCCTCTACATACGGATCGGCGGCGGCCCAGTCCTGGGCGTGGGTCAGCGAATCGAACGCGGCGATCACCACGCTGCCACTGAAGCCGGCCGGGCCGGGATCTTCGCTGTCGATGGCCGGGCACGGGCCGGCCAGCAGCAGCCGTCCTTCGTCCTGCAGGGCCTGCAGCCGGGCCAGATGGGCCGGGCGCGACGCCAGACGGGCGGCCAGCACATCGGTGCCGTCATAGCCTTCAATCACATACCACACGGGCAACTCCGAGGTCTTGTTGAATCAATCCCGGGCATTCTAGCGGGGCTGGCTGGACACTGGCGCGGCAACCCCGTAGTCTTATGTCCATTGCACGTGGCTGGATGCAGCGCCCCGTCGGCAACCGGCTCCACCGCCAGCCGACGACCGATCCACTGCCCCACACCAGCACACGTAGACGACCTCCCCGTAGTTCTGTCGCTGCCCATCGCGGCGCGCCTTGCTGTTTGAAGTGTGGAATCGCGCCGACCCAGGCGTGTCATGGCTTGCCATCCTGCCGCCCGGGACCGTTCCGGACGCTGGCATGGTGCGGCGACCGGTCCGTTGCAATACTGACGTCTATTTGATGACTGCCGAACTCGCGCCCGACGCGAACCCGCCATTCCGAGTGCCCGCCCCACAGCAGCAGGAAATGCCGCTGGCCGTGGTGCATGGACAGCCGGTCCTGCAGATTCCGCAGGACCTGTACATCCCGCCGGACGCGCTGGAAGTCATCCTGGATGCGTTCGAGGGTCCGCTGGACCTGCTGCTGTACCTGATCCGCCGGCAGAACCTGGACATCCTGGATATCCCGGTCGCCGAGATCACCCGCCAGTATGTCGAGTACATCAACGTCATGCAGGAGCTGCGCTTCGAACTGGCGGCCGAGTACCTGGTGATGGCGGCGATCCTGGCCGAAGTGAAGTCGCGGATGCTGTTGCCGCGGCCGCCCAGCATCGAGGGCGAGGAAGCCGATCCGCGCGCCGAGCTGGTGCGCCGGCTGCAGGAGTACGAACGTTTCAAGCAGGCCGCCGAGGACATCGACAGCCTGCCCCGCCAGGACCGCGACACCACCGTGGTCCACGCCTTCGTCCCTGACCGCGCGGCCGTCAAGCTGCCGCCGCCGGTGGATCTGAAGGAAATGCTGATGGCGCTGCACGACGTGCTCAAGCGCGCCGAGCTGTTCACCGGCCACGCGATCAAACGCGAGGCACTGAGCGTGCGCCAGCGGATGGGCGACGTGCTGGGTCGTCTGGAAGACGGCAGGTTCTACCGGTTTGAAACGCTGTTCACCGCCGAAGAAGGCAAGCTGGGGGTGCTGGTCACCTTCCTGGCCCTGCTGGAACTGGCCAAGGAACAGCTGCTGGACATCGTCCAGGAAGCTCCGCTGGCGCCGATCTACGTCAAGTCCCTGGCCGCCGGCAACACCAACGAACCGCTGCAGTTCAACAGCGAGTTCGACGACAACGACGCCGCCGCCAACGAATCCGACTGAGCACCCGACCCACGCATGGATCAACCGCTGATCAACCGTATTGTCGAAGGCGCCCTGCTGGCGGCCAGTGAGCCGTTGACGCTGGCGCAGCTGCAGGGCCTGTTCCCGGAAGAGGAACCGGCACCGCCGGGCAGCATCGAACGCGCGCTGGAACTGCTGCGCGAAGGCTGCCAGGACCGCGGCGTGGAGCTGGTCGAAGTGGCCTCCGGCTTCCGCTTCCAGGTCACCAGCGAAGTGCATGGCTACATCACCCGGCTGTGGACGGAGCGCAAGACCCGCTACACCCGTGCCACGCTGGAAACGCTGGCATTGATCGCCTACCGCCAGCCGATCACCCGCGGCGAGATCGAACAGGTCCGCGGTGTGGCGGTCAGCAGCAACATCATCCAGGCCCTGGAAGAGCGCGAATGGATCCGCGTGATCGGCCACCGCGACGTGCCCGGCAAACCGGCGCTGTTCGGGACCACCAAGGGCTTCCTGGATTATTTCGGGCTCAAGCGCCTGGACGAACTGCCGCCGCTGTCCGAGTTGCGCGACCTGGGCGAGCTGGAACCGCAGCTGCCGCTGGACAGCGAAGGCCAGCCGGCCGGTCGCCTGCCCGCCGGCGCGGCGACCCCGGAGGCCGAGCTGGAGACGGACGCGGCCAATGATGACGCCACTCCGGCACCGGCGGACCCGGCGGACCCAGTGGACCCTGCAGCGGCCCGGTTGGCAGCCCGCGTGGCGCTGGCCTCGGCGCGACTGGCGGAGCAACCGGCAGAACCGGACAATAGCGAGGCGCCCGATGCTGCAGACGCCACCGACACCCCATCCCATGCGCCGTTGTCGCTTGCCGACGACGACGCGGATACGACCGCCAGCGATGGCGAACCCGATACCGCGCCGGGAGAGCGCGCGGCGCCCCAGAACGAAACCGGAAACAACGCCGTCGCGAAGACGACCGTGGCTGTTGACGAAGCCGATCCCGAACCAGAGGCCGACGCATCCGTTGCCGGCCGGAGCCAAGTAAATGAGTGACACCCCCCGCAAGCCATCGTTGAACAAGCTTTCGCTCAAGCGCGAATCCGCCTCCGAACAGCCCAAGCTCGAAGAGCGCCTGCACAAAGTGCTGGCGCAGGCCGGCCTGGGTTCGCGCCGCGCGCTGGAACAGCGCATCGCCGATGGCCTGGTCAAGGTCAATGGCGAGGTCGCGCAGACCGGCCAGTCGATCAAGAGCGGCGACAAGGTCGAGCTGGACGGCCGTGGCTTCGTCGCCACCGCGCTGACTGAAACGTCCCGCGTGCTGGCCTACAACAAGCCGGAAGGCGAAGTGACCACGCGCGAAGACCCCGAAGGTCGCCCGACCGTGTTCGAAGCGCTGCCTGCCCTGAAGGGCGCGCGCTGGATCGCGATCGGCCGCCTGGACATCAACACCACCGGCCTGCTGCTGGCGACCACCGACGGTGAGCTGGCCAACGCGATGATGCACCCCTCCTACGAGGTCGAGCGCGAGTACGTGGTGCGCGTGCGCGCCCCGGAAGGCGAAGAGAAGGTGCCCGACAGCATCGTTGACCGCCTCGCCCGTGGCGTCGCGCTGGAAGACGGCCCGGCCAAGTTCGACGAGATCGAACGCATCGGCGGCACCGATTCGCACGACTGGTTCCGCGTGGTGGTCAAGGAAGGCCGCAACCGCGAAGTGCGCCGCCTGTGGGAATCCCAGGGCTGCCAGGTCAGCCGCCTCAAGCGCACGCGCTACGGCAAGGTCAGCCTGCCGCGCGAACTGCTGCGTGGCCAGTCGGTCGAACTGCCGGCCAAGCAGGTTGAAGCGCTGCGCGCCGAACTGAAGCTGGAAGAAGGTGCCCCGTCGGCACTGACCCTGCAGCCGGTGATCGGTCAGCGTCGTGCCGCCAAGACCACCGTGCGCGTTTCGCGCGACGGCGGCCGTGGCAACGCCTACGTCAACGGCCACAACTCGGCCGATGAAGGCCGCGAACTGCGTCGTTTCGACAACGTGCGCGAAGAGCGCGGCCGTGGCCGCGGCGGCAAGGGCGGCGGCTTCAAGGGTGGCCTGACGGTCAGCGGCGAAGCAGCGGCCAAGCAGTCGCAGCGCCCGTTCAAGGCTCGCCCGGACAAGGGCAACCGGGCACTTCCGGAAGGCAACCCGGCGGCGTTCCGCAGCTGGTACGTGCCGGACGGTGTCAGCACCGGGCCGAGCGGCCACCGCAATGCCGGCCCGGGCGCTGCCCGTGGTCCCGGCGCGCGTGGTCCGGGCGCCGGCGCAGGTGCCGGTGGCCAGGGCCGTCCGTATGGCAAGCCGAAGGGTCCGGGTGGCGCAGGCGGCCCGGGGCGCGGCAGCTACGGCGGCGGTGCTGAAGGTCGTGGCGGTTACGCCGGCGGTGGCGAAAGCCGTGGCGGCTACGGTGGCCAAGGCCGTCCGGCCGGTCCGGGTGGCGGTGGCAACCGCGGTGCCCAGGGTGGCCAGGGTCCGTCCCGCCATCCGTACGGTCATCCGGGCAATGCCCCGAGCTTCCCGTCCGATCACGCCAATCCGGGCGCCAGCCCGTACGGCAGCGCGCGTCCGGCGGGTAACCGCGGTCCGGGTGGTCCGGGTGGCAACCGTGGCCCGGGTGGTCCCGGCGCACGCGGCCCGGGTGGCGCCAGTGCGCGCGGCCCCGGCGGTCCCGGTGGCAACCGTGGTCCGGGTGGTCCGGGCGGCAACCGTGGCCCGGGTGGCCCCGGTGCTCGTGGTCCCGGCGGCCCGGGC
>NZ_JASCOO010000036.1:0-37937 GCF_029959485.1 Stenotrophomonas sp. PS02301 | reverse complement strand
GGCCGGCTCCTCATGAGCGTGTTGGGTGCAGGTGGAGCCGGCCAGCGGCCGGCACTACTTGCGCAGCCGGCTATGGCGATACCCATAACAGAAATAGATCGCGAAACCGCCCAGCGTCCAGAAGCCCATCAGCATCCAGTTGTGGGCCGTCATCGCCGTCAGCAGCGCGATGCAGCTGAGCACGCCCAGGCTGCAGATCAGCCACGCCATCGGCATCCGGAACGGACGCGGCAGGTCCGGTTGGGTACGGCGCAGGATCAGCACGCCCGCGCAGACCGCCGCGAACGCGATCAGCGTGCCCATCGAGGTCAGCTCACCCAGCACGTCCAGCGGGAACACTGCCGCCAGCAGCGCGATGCCGATACCGGTGATCACGGTGTTGATGTGCGGCGTGCGGTACTTGGGATGGATCTTGGTGAACAGCGGCGGCAACAGCCCGTCGCGGCCCATGATCATGAAGATGCGCGGCTGCGCGATCACCATCACCAGCACCACCGAGGACAGCCCGATCAGCGCGCCGATCTCCACGACCACGCGCAACCAGCCCAGCTGCGGATGCGCCGCCACCGCGGTCACCACCGGCTCATCGGTGCCCAGCAGCTGGTACGGCACCAGCCCGGTCATCACCGCGGCCATGGCGATGTACAGCACGGTGCAGATCACCAGCGAGAGCAGCATGCCGATCGGCATGTCGCGCTGCGGTTTGTGCGACTCCTGCGCGGCTACCGACACCGCCTCGAAACCGATATAGGCGAAGAACACCATTGCCGCACCGCGCAGCACGCCGTCGAAGCCGTACTTGCCCGGGCCTTCGTTTTCCGGAATGAACGGGGTCCAATTGGCCGGGTCCACGTACTTCCAGCCAACCACGATCACCAGCACGATCAGCGCGGTCTTGAGCACCACCATCGCCATGTTCATGGCCGAGGATTTGCTGATGCCCACGTAGCACAGCCAGGTCAGCAGCAGCACCAGCACCGCGGCCGGGATGTTGGCGATGGCGCCGGTCGGGCGCAGCTGGCCATCCAGTGGCGCGCTGACCAGCGCGGCGGGGAGATGGATGTCGAAATGGCTGAGCAGGCTCAGGAAATAGCCGGTCCAGCTGACCGCCACGGCCGAGGCGGAGACGCCATATTCCAGCACCAGCATCCAGCCGATGAACCAGGCCGAGAGCTCGCCGAAGGTGGCATAGGTATAGGTGTAGGCACTGCCGGAGACCGGCACCATCGCCGCGAACTCGGCGTAGGCCATCGCGCAGAATGCGCAGCAGATCGCGGCGAGCACGAACGACAGCATGATCGCCGGGCCGGCGTGGTTGGCCGCGGCCTGGCCGGTGATCACGAAGATGCCGCCGCCGATCACCGCGCCGATGCCCAGCGCGGTCAGGCCCCAGGGGCCGAGGGTGCGGCGCAGGCTCAGGCCGTTGGCGTCTTCATGGGCGGCGTGCGGATGCTTGGTGGCCCACAGTTGCTTGAACATGGTTTGGATGTCTTCTCAGGCGCGACGTATCAAACGACCGGGCCGGCACGTGGCCGGCCCGGCAGCACTCAGGCGTTCTTCTTGTTCAGCTTGCTGTGGCGGATGCCGTAGCCGAAGTAGATGCACAGACCCAGCAGGGTCCAGGCCACGAACAGGTGCCAATGCACGACGAACGCCTGGTAGAACAGGAACAGGCAGGCCAGCGCGCCCAGCGGGCAGATCACCCACACCAGCGGCACGCGGAACGGTCGCTCCAGTTCCGGGCGCGTGTAGCGCAGGACAAGCACGCCGATGCAGACGGTGGCAAAGGCCAGCAGGGTGCCCATCGAGACCAGTTCACCGAGCACGTTCAGCGGCACGGTACCGGCCAGGGTGGCGGCGATGGCGCCGACAACGATCGTGCTCCAGTACGGGGTACGGAAGCGCTTGTGCACCTTGCCGAAGATCTTCGGCAGCAGGCCGTCGCGCGAGATCGTGTAGGCGATGCGGGTCTGGCCCATCATCATCACCAGCACCACCGAGGAGAGGCCGGCGATCGCACCGATTTCCACGGCGGTCTTCAGCCAGGACAGGGTCGGGTAGGGCTCCAGCGCGGTCGCGACGGGCTTGTCCGTGCCCAGCAGGTGGTACGGCATCATGCCGGTCAGCACGGCACAGACGATGATGTAGACGATGGTGCACACGGCCAGCGACCCGAGCAGGCCGATCGGCATGTTGCGCTGCGGGTCCTTGGTCTCGCCGGCGGCGGTGGAGACCGCATCGAAGCCGATGTAGGCGAAGAACACGATGGTTGCCGCACGGAACACGCCACTCCAGCCGAACTCACCCGGCACGCCGGTGTTCTCCGGAATGAAGGGGGTCCAGTTGGCCGTATCCAGGTGCGCGGCGCCGAAGCCGATGAACAGGCAGATCACGGTGACCTTGATCGCCACGATGATCGCGTTGACGAAGGCCGACTGCGTCACGCCGACGTACAGCAGGCCCGAGACGGCCGCCACGATCAGCACCGCCGGCAGGTTGAACAGCTTGCCGGAGGAGATGAACTCCTGGCCGGTCCAGGCGATGGGCGCGGCGCTGAGCGCATCGGGGAAGGGCATGTTCAGCGTCGTGGTGATGAAGCTGATCAGGTACGCCGACCAACCCACCGCGACCGAGGCCGAGGCGAACAGGTACTCCAGCACCAGGCACCAGCCGATGAACCAGGCCATGCCTTCGCCGAGGGTGGCGTACGAATAGGAATAGGCGCTGCCGGAGACCGGCATCATCGCCGCGAACTCGGCGTAGCACAGGCCGGCCAGCGCGCAGGCAAAGCCGGCGAACACGAACGAGAGCATCACCGCCGGGCCGGCATGGTTCGCCGCGGCCTGGCCGGTGAGCACGAAGATACCCGCACCGATCACCGCGCCGATACCCAGCAGGATCAGGTGTTTCGCTGTGAGGGTCCGCCTCAGTGTGGGCTCGCCGTCCAGGCTGCCTTCGATGGGCTCGCCGGCATCGACGTGCGGTGCCGGTGCGACCGGTTTGACCCTCAACAGAGACTTCAGCATGCAGTGCTTCCCTAAATGAACAAAGGTGAGGCGCGCGGTACATTGCCGCACGCCCTGATGGCGACTGGGCGCCCCAGCGGTGCGGGGCCCGCTGTACCTTAGCCAAAGCTGAAGCCGCTGTACAAGCACAAATGCAGCATGGCCGAGCGATAATCGGCCAAATCCGCACGATGCCTGCACCTGCCATGTCGCTGAACCTCGAATCCGTTGCCATTCCTGACGCCGCCCTGCGCAGTCAGCTTGATGCTTACGCCCGCCGACACCCCGAGCACGCGGCATTGGCTGACGAATTCAGCACAGTGCTGGACGATCCGGACAACCCGTTCCTGCGCGAGCGCCTGGCCGGGCACTTCACCGGCAGCGCGTGGCTGGTCAGCGCCGACGGGCAGCGCGTGCTGCTGACCCACCACCGCAAGCTGGACCGCTGGCTGCAGCTGGGCGGCCACGCGGATGGCGAGCGCGATCTGGCCCAGGTGGCGCTGAAGGAAGCCGAGGAGGAATCCGGGCTGACCGCGCTGGTGCTGGAGGATGGCGAGTTGTTCGACATCGACAAGCACTGGATTCCCGAACGCAAGGACGTCCCGGGGCATTGGCACTACGACGCGCGCTACGTCGTGCGGGCGCTGGGCAGTGAGCAGTTCGCGATCAGCGACGAATCGCTGGCGTTGGCTTGGCGCGAGATCCGTGACGTGGCCAATGCGGCGATCGAGACCCCCGATGGGGATGATTCGTTGCCACGCATGGCCAAGCGCTGGCTGGCGCGGTGATTTAACAGGGACGGGGGTAATTATTAATTACCCCCGTCCCCTTTAATACAGTCCCCTTTAATACAGCACGCGGGTGCGCAGGGTGCCGGGGATCGCCGCCAGCTCCTCGCGCACCGCGCCGGCCTGGGCTTCGCTGGCGGTGATGTCGATCACCACGTAGCCCACCTTCGGGTCGGTACGCAGGAACTGGCCGTCGATGTTGACGTTGTGGCGCGAGAAGATCTCGTTGACCTTGGAGAGTACGCCCGGCACGTTCTGGTGGATGTGCAGCAGGCGCAGGCTCTCGGCGTGCTCGGGCAACGTCACTTCCGGGAAGTTGACCGCCGACAGGGTGCTGCCGTTGTCGCTGTAGCGCACCAGTTTGGCCGCCACTTCCACACCGATGTTGTCCTGTGCTTCCAGTGTGCTGCCGCCCACGTGCGGGGTCAGGATCACGTTGTCGTGGGCGGTGAGCGGGGAGACGAAGGCATCGCCGTTGCCCTTGGGCTCCACCGGGAACACATCCAGCGCCGCACCACCGAGGTGGCCCGAGCGCAGCGCCGCATCCAGCGCGTCGATGTCGACCACGGTGCCGCGCGCGGCGTTGATCAGGTGTGCGCCGGGGCGCATGCGCGCCAGTTCGTCGGCACCGATCATCCACTGCGTGGCCGGGGTTTCCGGCACATGCACGGTCACGATGTCGGCGCGCGCCAGCAGGTCATCCAGGCTGATCGCCGCGCGGGCATTGCCCAGTGACAGCTTGGTTTCCACATCGTGGAAGATCACCTGCATGCCCATCGCCTCGGCCATCACGCCGACCTGGGTACCGATATGGCCATAACCGATGATGCCCAGCGTCTTGCCGCGCACCTCATGGCTGCCGGCGGCCGACTTGGACCAGCCGCCGCGATGGCACTCGGCGTTTTTCTGCGGGATGCCGCGGGTCAGCATGATCGCTTCGGCGATCACCAGCTCGGCCACGCTGCGGGTGTTGGAGTAGGGGGCGTTGAACACCGGGATGCCGGCCAGTTCCGCCGCCTCCAGGTCCACCTGGTTGGTGCCGATGCAGAAGCAGCCGACCGCCATCAGGCGCTTGGCGTTCGCCAGCACCTCCGCGCTGAGTTGCGTGCGCGAACGGATGCCGACGATGTGGGCCTCGGCGATGCGCGCCTTCAGTTCGTCTTCGGGCAGCGCCTTGCTGTGCAGTTCGATCTGCGAATAGCCGGCCGCGGTGAACACGTCGATCGCGGTCTGGCTGACCCCCTCGAGCAACAGTACGCGGATATCCTGCTTCGGGAACGAGGTCTTTTTCGGCGACATGGGCGGCGTGCGACGTGTGGCGGCGGGAGCCCTCAACTATGCCAGAAGCCGGCCGCGATGGTGCGGTGCGCCAATCGATGTCCAAACGGTTTCAGATGCACCTATTTGGGTGAGGCCGACGAGCCGCGGGAACAGGCCCCGCTACTGGACGCGGCGTGGAGTGGCTGGCAGGCTTGCGGGCTCCCCCGGCACCGCCAGACGCCCCATGACCGATCCGCGCCTTGATTCGCTGTTGCACGCTTGCCCCGGGCTGCGCCTGAAGACCGATCCTGCCGATCTGGAGCACTACGGCCGCGATTGGACCCGGCGCTGGACACCCGCGCCGCTGGCGATCGCCTTGCCCGGCACGGTGGAAGAGGTGCAGGCGACGCTGCGCTGGGCCAGTGCCCAAAGGGTGGCCGTGGTGCCCTCCGGTGGCCGTACCGGGTTGTCCGGCGGCGCGGTAGCAGCCCACGGTGAGCTGGTGCTCAGCCTGGAGCGGATGAACAAGCCGCTGGCCTTCGATGCGGTCGACCGCACCCTGACCGTGCAGGCGGGCATGCCACTGGAGGCGGTGCACAACGCGGCGCTCGAGCATGGCCTGATCTACCCGGTGGATTTCGCCGCGCGTGGTTCGTGCTCGATCGGCGGCAACATCGCCACCAATGCCGGTGGCATCCGCGTGATCCGCTACGGCAATACCCGCGAGTGGATCGCCGGCCTGAAGGTGGTGACGATGGCCGGTGAGCTGGTCGAGCTCAACAAGGGCCTGATCAAGAACTCCAGCGGCTATGACTTCCGCCAGCTGCTGATCGGCTCGGAAGGCACGCTCGGCGTAATCGTCGAAGCCACCTTGAAGCTCACCGATCCGCCGCCGGCCAGCAACGTGATGCTGCTGGCGCTGCCCTCGTTCGAGGTGTTGATGCAGGTGTTTGCCGCCTTCCGCGAGCGGCTGCAGCTGCAGGCCTTCGAGTTCTTCACCGACCGCGCGCTCGGGCATGTGCTGGCGCATGGCGCGCAGGCGCCGTTCGACGAGGTCCACCCGTATTACGTGGTAACCGAATTCGCTGCCGGCGACGAGGCGCAGGAAGCCGCCGCGATGGCCGCGTTTGAAGACTGCATGGAGCACGGCTGGGTCAGCGATGGCGTGGTCAGCCAGAGCGACGCGCAGGCCGCGCAGCTGTGGCGGCTGCGCGAGGGCATCACCGAAGCGGTGGCGCGCTACACGCCCTACAAGAACGATGTCTCGGTGCGGATCTCGGCGATGCCGGCCTTCCTCGCCGAAACCCAGGCCCTGATCGGGCAGGCCTACCCGCAGTTCGATGTGGTCTGGTTCGGGCACATCGGCGACGGCAACCTGCACATCAATGTGCTCAAGCCGGACGAGACCGCCGAGGCGGAGTTCCTGACCCAATGCGAGCACGTCACCAAGCTGCTCGCCGGTGTGCTGGCCCGCTTTGACGGCAGCATCTCGGCCGAACACGGGATCGGCCTGGTCAAAAAGGGCTACCTGGACAGCACGCGCAGCGCGCCGGAAATCGCACTGATGAAGGCGGTCAAACGTGCGTTTGATCCCCAAGCGCTGCTGAATCCCGGCAAGCTCTTCGACCTCTGAGGCAAGACAGGATTTCACGCAGCCTATACGCTCTGTGCTTTCCACCGCGAACGACACCCCGATGATGCGTCCGATCCTGCTTGTTGCCGTGCTCGCCCTGCCGTTGTCGGCGATGGCCTCCAGTTTTGCCGGCAGCTCTGCCGGTTCCGCCTCCGGCGCGTCCTCGGCCGGTTCGTCCAGCTCGGGCGATGACAAGATCGTGCTCGACGCGCGCGATGACGCCGCGGCCTTCGTGGCCAGCGACGGTGCGATCCGCGGTGCACGCCTGGAGGCAGCGCTGCTGCACCTGCGCGAGCAGAGCGTTGCGCAGCAGCAGGCCAGTGACATGGCGCTGGCCAGGACCCTGCTGGCCCGCTGATGCGAACGCTTGGTCAGGTCCGCCGCTGGCGCTGGGCGGTCCTGATCGCGTGGCTCGCCGCGCCGTTCGCACAGGCGGCGCTGCAGCTGGAGCTGCAGCCGCAGGGATTGAGCGCCGCGCAGATCGTGGCCGCCGAGCGTGCCCTGCAGCAGGTGCACACGCGCCTGCCAGCGCCGTGGCAGGCACGTTTCCAGCACCCGGTGCAGGTGCGCTGGTCGGAAACGCTGCCGGCCCACGTGCACGGCCGCACCCGCAACGGCACGATCACCCTGCAGCGCACGTTGCTGGACACCGTGCAGGACGATCAACCGCTGCCACACCCACTCGAAGCCGCGCTGATCCATGAATTGACCCATGTGCTGGACCGTTCGCCGCAGGGTGGCTGGTCGCGCGATGCGCGTTTGCGTGACCTGGCCGGCTGGCAGCGACGCCCGTGGAAGCTGGGGCGTACAGCGAATGCCTTCAGCGAGCGCAGTCCGGACGATTACGAGCGCACGCGACCGGCCGAGTTCCTGGCGGTCAACGCCGAGCACCTGCTGCTCGATCCGGATTACCCCTGCCGCCGTCCGGCCGTCGCCGCGTGGTTTGCCGAGCACCTTGGGCCGAACGACGCGGCCGAGGGATGCGACACCCGTCTGCCGTTGATGCAGGCCGAAGAGGAGGCGGGCGCGGCGACGCTGCTCGAACTGGATCCGGCCCGGATCTACGCGGTGGACTACCTGCTCGCCGAAGGCAATGACCAGCTGATGAGTCGCTGGGGCCACAGCATGCTGCGCCTGGTGATCTGCGCGCCGGGCCGCCCGCGTGGGCCGGCCTGCCGGATGGATCTGTCCCATCACCGCGTGCTGTCCTACCGTGCCTTCGTCGGCGATGTACAGATCTCCAGCTGGCGCGGGCTGACCGGTGCCTATCCTTCGCGCCTGTTCGTGCTGCCGCTCAACCAGGTCATCAACGAATACACACAGGTGGAACTGCGGGGGCTGTCTTCCGTGCCGTTGGCGTTGGATGCGCCGGACATCGCCAGCCTGCTGGAGCGCGTCGCGCAGGTGCACTGGAGCTATGACGGGCGCTATCTGTTCGTCAGCAACAACTGCGCGGTGGAGACCGGCAAGCTGCTGCAGGAAGGCGTGCCACGTCTGGCTTCGCCGGGGTTGAACCGGCTCACCCCGCGCGGGCTGCTGACCCGCCTGGAGCGCCAGGGCGTGGCCGACGCCAGCGTGCTGGCCGATCGCGGGCAGGCGACGCGACAGGGCTACTACTTCGCCTCCGCCGAGGATCACTACCAGCAATTGTTCGATGCGGCGCGCCAGCAGCTACGGCTGGGCACGACAACCGTCGGCGAGTGGTTGCGGCAGCCGGCCAGCGAGCGTGCACGCTGGGTAGAGCAGGGTGATCTACGTGCCACCGCCGCCCTGCTATTGCTGGAACAGGCCGCCCTGCGTCGCGAAGAACTGCGCGCACGCGACGTGCTGAAGCGGCTGCTGGGCGATCCGGCCAAAGAAGATGCTGCGGCGCGCGACACGCTGCGCGCGTTGCTGGAAGACACCGGCCAGCTGATCAGCCCGGCCGCACTGGTGGCGGGGGGCGGCTACGGGCTGCCGTCGGCGCACGAGCGGGCGCAGGCCAGCGAGGCGGCGTCGCGGCTCAGTGCACAGGGTGTGCCGGCCTGGCAGGCGTTGCAGCTGCAGCTCAAACACCGCTTGCCACAGGCACAGCAACGCGAACTGGCCACGATCGACAGCAATCTGGCCCGACTGGGTGCGCGGATGCGCGAACTGGCCCGGCAGGACGCTGTTACTGCCGCGGCAGCTCGATGACGAAGCGCGCCCCGCCCAACGTGCTGGTGCCGCAGGCGACGTGGCCCCCATGCGCATCGGCGATTGCCTTGACCACCGCCAGCCCCAGCCCGCTGCCACCGCGCTGACGCGAGCGCGAGCCGTCGCCGCGCAGGAAGGGATCGAAGATCTGCTCGCGCAGCGCCGCATCGATGCCGGGGCCTTCATCGTCGATGGCGATCTGCACGTGGGTAGCGGTGTCGTGCACCGCAATGCGGACCCGGCCGGGCGTTGCATAGCGGCGCGCATTCTCCAGCAGCGCCATCAGCGCCTGGCGTACCCGGGTGGGGTCGCAATGCGCGGGATGCTCCCCGCGCGAGGTCTCCAGTTCCAGCACGAAGCCGCTGCTGCGGAAACCCGGATCCACCAGGCTCATCACCGAGTGCACTTCCTGCACCACGTCATTGCGGGCACGGCGGACATCCAGGCGCGCGCTGTCGGCCAGGCTCAGCACACGCAGGTCCTCGATCAGCCGCGACAGCCCTTCGACCTGGGCCAGCAGGCTGCGGAACTGGCCTTCGTCGGGTGCGAACACGCCTTCGGCCAGCCCCTGCAGCCGGCCGCGCAGGATGGTGACCGGCGTGCGCAGCTCATGCGCGATCGCCGCGTGCCACATCACCCGGTCGGCCTCGATGTTCTGCAGCCGCCGCGCCATCGCGTTGAAGTCGTCCACCAGCAGCGCCACTTCGCCGAGCGAGCGGTCACTGACGGCAGCGCGTGCACCGAGATCGCCATCGGCGAGCCGGCCGATGCTGTCCACCACCGCGTTGAGCGGGGTCAGGATGCGCTGGGACAGCCGCACCGAAGCGGCCACGGCCAAGGTCAGCCCGATCAGGGTCACGCCCACCATCCAGACCAGCTCGGGCCCGCTGGGCACCCAGCTGACCGGCTCGTCCACGCCGCCGGGATAGAACGCGACCAGCACCGCGTACAGCAGATAGGAGCTGAGGATCACCATCACGATGACCGCCAGCACCATCATCGACATCGACAGCACGATGTGCCGGCTCAGGCCCGAGCGGCGCATCAGTGGTCCGTCGCCAGCCGGTAGCCGACGCCGCGCACGCTGGCCGGGACATTGGCCAGGCCCACATCATCGAGTTTGCGGCGCAGCTTGCTGACGTGGCTGTCCACGGTGCGCTCCAATGCTTCGCTTTCCGGCAGGCACTCGTGCATGAGCTCGCTGCGGCTGAAGATGCGCATCGGTGCCAGCGCCATGCAGTGCAGCAGTTTGTATTCGGTCAGGGTGAGCAGCAGCTCGTGGCTGTAGCCATCGCCTTCGACATGCACCGTGTGGTGCTCCGGATCGATCACCAGGCTGCCGACGCGCAGGATCTCCGGCACGCTCTGGCGCGGCGCATTCAAGGTGCGCCGCAGTACCGCACGCACCCGTGCGGCCACTTCAGCCGGGTTGAACGGCTTGACCACGTAGTCGTCCGCGCCCATCCGCAGGGCGGTGAGCTTGTCCAGGTCCTGGTCCAGCGCCGTGAGCATGATCACTGGCGTATCGCCGCGCTGGCGCAGGGTGTTGAGCACGGTCCAGCCGTCCATGCCCGGCATCTGTACATCCAGCAGGACCAGGTCCGGCCGTGCGCTGCGATGCAGCGCCAGGGCGTTCAGGCCATCCCGCGCGCGCAGCGTGCGCAGGCCCTCGCGGGCCAGGTAGGCCGCGACGATATCGGCGATCTCGGGTTCGTCCTCGACGATCAGGACCAGGGCGTTGAGCGAATGATCCCAGCGCGCGGTGGGGGCGCCGGGTGAATCGGAGGCGGGCATGCAGGGCAGGGCCGGAAGGTGCTTGAGCTCCATCGTATCTCCACACTTCCTCCATCGAAACCCCACCGAAGCCGCGCAGACTGCCGCCATGTTGATTTCGGCCGGTATCCCGGCGGCTGTGCTGTAGATGAAGAGCAAGAACAGACATGCCGCCCCGGTGGCGGTGATCCAGGCGCTGCGCGCGCACGGCGACGTGCTGCGGCGACGATGGCAGGTGCGCACATGAGCGCGGTACTGCAACCGGCACACGTGGAGGCGGCCGAGGCGCGGCTGTGGGATGCGCTGATCCAGTGGCAGCCGCAGCAACTGCATGCACTGCTGTCACCAGCCCTGTTCCTGACCGACCACGACGGCCAGCGTCAGGATGCATCCCCGTTGCTGGCGGGCTGGAACGCGCGGCGCATCCGCATCGCGGCGATCGAACGGGAGCAGACCGAGCAGCTGGCCTGCGGCGCGATGGTGCTGGTCACCGGTGAGCTGCGCATCCACCTAGATGGCGAGCACGGCAGGCAGTTGCATTCCATGCGCCTGCTGCGGGTCTGGGCGCGCTGCACGGGCGCGCCGGGCGTCCATCTGCTCTCGCTGTGCATGCTGCCGGCGGCGCCGCGTCCGCACTGAACCGCGTGTTCACCGATGCCCGGGAGGTCAGCGTCGCTTCACCTGTTCTCACGGCCCGGCAGGTACGATCAAGTGTTGTCGACGTTATCGCAAGGAGTTCCTCATGCGCGCATCCCCCTGGTTGTTGAGCCTGGCCATTACCGGCGCACTCGCCGCCTGCCAACCGGCCAGCCAGAGCAGCACCGCCGCCGATGGCAGCGAAGCGCCGCCCCCGATCGATGCCTCCACTGCTGAAGAGC
This sequence comes from Stenotrophomonas sp. PS02301, assembly GCF_029959485.1. NCBI lineage: Bacteria > Pseudomonadati > Pseudomonadota > Gammaproteobacteria > Lysobacterales > Lysobacteraceae > Stenotrophomonas > Stenotrophomonas sp. PS02301. The sequence continues at coordinate 26,425 of NZ_JASCOO010000036.1, read as the reverse complement.
GCGCGTATGCGTTCCGCTGTGGGGAGCTGGAAGTGCATGCTACTTACCGCGGTCAGGATTCGGCAACGGTGGTGGTGGGCGACCGCACTTTCCCGATGTCCTCGCAGCCTGCAGCGTCCGGCGCGAAGTATGGCGATGGGCAGGGCAACGAATTGTGGACCAAGGGCACCACCGAAGGTAGCCTGATCCTGAAGGGCGAGCCGGACCGCACCTGCACCGGCACCGGCGAGCAGGGCGGACAAGCACCGCCGGCCAATGCGACCGCCCATGGGGAGACGGACGCCGATGCGGCAGGCGGATTCCGCGCGACCGGCAATGAGCCCGGCTGGCTGGCCCAGGTCGGTGCGGGTGCCACCCCGGCGCTGCACATCGAGATGGATTACGGCGAGCGCAAGCTCGAGATTTCCAGCCCCACCCAAGGCCGTGACGGCTGGTCGGGTACTGCCGCCGATGGCACCCCGGTCAAGCTGACCTTCCAGCGCACGGTGTGCCAGGACGACATGAGCGGCCAGGCCTTCGGTGCCACGGCCATGCTCACGGTCGGCGCGCGCCAGTACCACGGCTGCGGGGATTTTGCCGGCGCGCCCTCGTTGGCGGCCAAGCCCTGATCCAGCAAGATCTGACTCAGTTGAAGGCACCGGATGCGCGCATGCGCGTCCGGTGAACCATCACATGCCGCGCGGGCAGGGGTTGGGCAGCGCCCGGCTGTCGGCATCCAGCATCAGCTCATTGCGGGTGCCCAGCAGCATCAGTTCGGTGTGCACCAGGCAGTTGTCGGCATGGCGCTGCAGGAGTTGATTGAAGCGCCGGGCACGGTCGTCGCAGCTCTCGTGGATCGCGTAGGCCAATTCGCGCGCACGGTCTTCGTCGTACGCTTCTTCGCCAGCGAAGTGCTGGCACGCGCTTTCGCGCGCCAGGAAGGCCTGCACATCGCCGGGCATCGCGCAGTACATGCGGATGTCCTCGGCCACGAACACCTCCGCCGGGACGTCGCAGCGCTCACCGTGGGCGGTCTCAGCCAACGTGGTGGGTGCGCGCGGGGTATCCAATGTCTCACTCTCCACCGCCCGCGGCGAGCACGCCGCGAGCAGCAGGAGCAGGACGATCAGTGCAGACCGTTTAGTCGGCACGGCCGGCGAATTCACCGGTGGTGGTATTGACCAGCACACGTTCACCGTTGGCGATGTACTCCGGCACCATGATTTCGATGCCGGTGCTGAGCTTGGCCGGTTTCGGGCGCTTGGTGGCAGTGCCGCCCTTGAGCTCCGGCGGCGTTTCGACCACTTCCAGCACCACGCTGGTCGGCAACTGCACGCCCACCGGGGTCTCGTCGATCACCTGCACGTAGATGCCGGTCAGGCCATCGGTGATGTAGCCGGCGTCATCGCCGAGCACATCCGCATCGACCATGTACGGGGTGTAGTCCTCGTCATCCAGGAAGACGAAGGCGTCGCCATCCATGTACGAGTAGGTGGCCTGGCGGCGCAGCAGCTCGACTTCCGGCAGGTTGTCGTCGGCGTCGAAGCTGGAATCGAGCTTGTTGCCGCCCGGCACGCTGTACATGATGAAACGGAAGCGGACATTGCCGCCGCGGCCCTGCGGGGAGCTGCGTTCGATGTCGCGGATCTGGTAGACGCCGTTGTTGAATTCGACGACGTTGCCTTTCTTGATGTCGCTGGCTTTCATGGGAATGAAGGTCGGTTCGTGGAGGTGGCGGGTGCCGGAACCGGGCACCCAGCGGGTTGCGTGCTCGCTTACTTCGGCGCCAGACGCACGGCGCCGTCAAGGCGGATGGTCTCGCCGTTGAGGTAGGTGTTGCCCAGGATATAGGCGACCAGGCCGGCGAAATCTTCCGGCTTGCCCAGGCGCGGCGGGAACGGGATCGAGGCGGCCAGCGATTCCTGCACGGCCGGCGGCATGCCATCGACCATCGGGGTCCAGAAGATGCCCGGAGCGATGGTCATCACGCGGATGCCGAAGCGCGACAGCTCGCGGGCCATCGGCAGGGTCATGCTGACCACGCCGCCCTTGGAGGCGGCATACGCGGCCTGGCCGATCTGGCCTTCGTAGGCCGCCACGCTGGCGGTGTTGATGATCACGCCGCGCTCGCCATCCTCGCCCGGGGTGTTGTGCTGCATGCGGTTGGCGGCGGCCTTGGCGACGTTGAAGCTGCCGACCAGGTTGACCATCACCGTGCCCTGGAAGTTGGCCAGCGGCATTGGCGCTTCCTTGCCGAGCACGCGGCCCGCGCCCAGGATGCCGGCGCAGTTGATCGCGGTGTTCAGCCCGCCCAGGAAGTCGCAGGCGGCATCGATCTGCGCGGCCACGGCGGCTTCGTCGCTGACATTGGTGCTGTAGTAGCGCGCGTTGGCTTCGCCAAGCGCGGCCACGGCGGCCGCGCCCTTGTCGTCATTGAGATCGAACAGGGCCACCTTGCCGCCATGGGCGACCAGGTGCTGGGCCACGGACAGGCCAAGGCCGGAGACACCGCCGGTGATGACGGCGCGGACAGAAGACAGCTGCATTGCACGATCCCGCTGGTTCAAGAACCGCCGATTCTAGCGGAAGCGGCCGCCTTCACCGTTGTGCACTGCCCACGGCGACCTTCGCACGCAGTGCCAGCCGCCGGGCGAACTCGTCCGCCGCCAGCCCTGGGGCGAACAGGAAGCCTTGGCCGACCGAGACCCCCAGCGTGGTCAGGAACTGGCGCTGGGCCTCCGATTCGATGCCCTCGGCGACCAACCCGAGGCCCAGGCTGCGCGCGATGCCGCAGACCGCCTCGCAGACCGCCACGTCCGAGCGGTTGGTCGGCACGCCCTCCACGAACAGCTGGCTCAGCTTGAGGCCATGGATCGGCAGCCGGCGCAGATAGTTCAGCGCGCTGTAGCCTTCGCCGAAGTCGTCGATGGTCAACAGCACGCCCATCTCGCGCAGCTGCGCGAAGGTGCGCAGGGTGTCCGGGGCGTCTTCGATCAACACCCGCTCGGTGAACTCCAGCTCCAGTGCGCTGCCGGGCAGGTGGAATTCGTCCAGTACGGCGCGCACGTTCCGGGCCAGATCCTCGCCGACGAACTGCCGGTAGGACACGTTGACCGCCACCCGCACGATGCCCAGCCCGTCGTCCTGCCACTGGCGCACCTGCCGGCACGCCTCGCGCAGCACCCACAGGCCGATCCGGACGATGTCGCCGGTGCTCTCGGCATGGCCGATGAAGATGTCCGGGCGCAGTTCGCCCAGCTGCGTGTTGCGCCAACGAATCAGCGCCTCGGCGGCGATCAGCTGGCCGCTGTGCAGGTTGACCTGCGGCTGGTAGACCAGGTGGAACTCATCGTCGTCCAGCGCCCGGTGCAGCCGGCTCTCGATCTGCAGCCGATCATGCTGGCGCTGGGCCAGCTCGGGCGAGAACACCTGCCAGCCGTTGCGGGTGCGCCGCTTGCAGTCGTACATGGCGATGTCCGCGTTCTGGATCAGCTGCTGCGGGCGCAGCCCATCCTGGGGCGCACGCGCGATGCCGATGCTGGTGGTCACCGGGAATTCGTCGGCACCGAAGCGGAACGGGGTGCTGAACGCACGGGTGATCGCATCGGCCAGCCGCTCGGGCTGATCGGCCTGGTCGCGGGTATCGCAGACCACCAGGAACTCATCGCCGCCGAACCGGGCCAGCAGCCCCTCGGTACCGATCGCGGTGGCGATGCGGCGGGTGGCATCGATCAGCAGCTCATCACCGGCGTTGTGGCCGAGCAGATCGTTGACGATCTTGAAGCGGTCCAGATCGATGTACAGCACGGCCACCCGGCAATGGGTGGGGTTGGCCATGCGTGTGGCGAGATCATTGAGCACCGCATCGCGGTTCATGATGCCGGTGAGCGGATCGGTGCGCGCCTGGATGCGCAGCGTCTCTTCGGCCTGCTTGCGCGCGGTGATGTCCTGCACGGTGCCGGCGATGCGGGCGGCGTCGACATCGCCGGCCTCGGCTTCGCCGATCATGCGCACCCAGAACGAATGTCCATCACTGCGCTGGCCCTGCAGCTCCAGTTCAAAGGACACCTGCCGGTCGATCACATCCAGCAGCGCCTGCTGCAGCAGCGCGCGATCATCCACGCGCAAGCACTCCAGCAGCTCGGCCATGTCGCGCATCGGCAAGTTCTGGCCGAGGATGCGGGTCGCCTCATCAGTGAGGTACAGGCGCTGCAGGCCGCGGTCCCACTCCCAGCCGCCGATGTGCGCCAGCGACTGCGCGCGGTCGAACAGGGTGTTGTTGCGCTTGAGCTCGGTGATGTCGCTGAACAGCCCGAACACGTGGTCAGGCGCGTCGCGCCCGTTGCCGTATACCGGTACGTTGGTGGTGGAGATCCAGATCATCCGGCCGCGCGGGCGGTGGTACAGGCCGACGATGGTGCTGCGCACGATGCGCCCGGTCTGCAGCGAGACACTGGCGGGCCATTGGTCGCGGGTGAGCGGGTGGCCGTGCTCGTCCACGCTGATCCAGTCCTCCGGCGCCAGCATCGCCTGCAGGCTGCCGCCATTGCCGGCGGTGCCCAGAATGCGGTGCGCGGCCGGGTTGGCCGAGACCACCCGCAACTGGCGGTCAAACAGGACCACGCCCTTGTCGATGGATTCCATCAGCAGCCGGTAACGCGATTCGGCCTGCCAGCGGCTGCTCAGATCGCGCGCCACCGCCACGATGCAGTGCTCGCCCTGGTGCTCGAAGCCGGCCGAATGCACCTCCACCGGGAAGCGGCTGCCATCGCCGCGCATGTTGGTGACTTCGATGACGTAGGTCTCGCCCCGATGCAGGGCTTCCCAGACCGGGTCCAGGTGGTCGCCGGGCAGGTCCGGGTTCAACAGTTCGATCGGCTGGCCGACGATCTCCTCACGGGGGCGGCCATAGGCACGCACGCCCGCCTTGTTGAGGTCCAGCACCACGCCGCGTTCGCTGAGGATGCTGACCGGGTCCGGGACGGCATCGAACAAGGCGGCGTAGCGACGCAGGGCCAGCTGCCGCTCGTCCATCGCTTCCTGCAGGGCCTGCTGGACCTCCTCCAACAGGCCGCGCAGGTCGCCCGGCGAGTGGGCCAGGGCGCGTTCCAGGGCAGCCAGCGCGTGGACGTGGGGGGTGAGGTGATCACCCACCGCAGCGTCCTTGCGCGGGCCGCCGCTTTTCATGTCGCCGCCAGGGCCCTGCCGGTCTTGCTGCCGGTCTCGCGGCCCAGCCGTGAGGCCAGCCAGCGCCCGGTGGCGGCCAGCGCCGGCAGATCGATGCCGGTGCGCATGCCGATGCCATGCAGCATGTAGACCACGTCTTCGCTGGCGACATTGCCGCTGGCGCCCTTGGCATACGGGCAGCCACCTGCACCGGAGACCGCCGAATCGACCACGCGCACACCTTCGTCCAGGCAGGCATCGATGTTGGCCAGGGCCTGGCCATAGGTGTCATGGAAGTGCACGGCCAGCGCGGCCATCGGCAGTTCGCTGGCGACCGCGTTGAGCATCGCGCGCGCCTTGCGTGGCGTGCCCACGCCGATGGTGTCGCCGAGCGAGATTTCGTAACAGCCCATGTCATGCAGCGCACGCGCGACCCGGACCACCTCGCTCACCGCGACCTCGCCCTGGTAGGGGCAGCCGAGTACGGTGGAGACATAGCCACGCACCTTGACCCCGTCGGCTTTGGCCCGCTCAAGGATGGGTGCGAAGCGCGCCAGCGACTCGTCGATGCCGGCGTTGGTGTTGGTCCGGTTGAAGGTTTCCGAGGCGGCAGTGAACACCGCCACTTCCTGCACGCCCACCGTGCGTGCGCGGTCGTAACCCTGTTCGTTGGGCACCAGCACCGGGTAGTCGATGCCCGGGCGGCGCTCGATGCCGGTGTACACCTCGGCAGCGTCGGCCAGTTGCGGCACCCAGCGCGGGCTGACGAAGCTGGTCGCCTCGATGGTGCGCAGGCCGGTCAGCGAGAGCTGGCGGATCAGTTCGATCTTGTCGGCGGTGGCCACCGGCTGGGCTTCGTTCTGCAGCCCGTCGCGCGGGCCGACCTCGACGATGCGCACGAAGTCATTCATTCGCCAGCCCTCCGCGAACGGAGCGACGGACGACCAGCAGGGGGCGGGGCGGGGTAGAGATCACGGAGATTCCTGTCAGACGAAAGGCGGCCCACGGTCCCCGGCAGGCCACGAAAGGGGGATACGCGGGATGGGCGACAAAGCGGCCATCCCGCCGGCGATGGGCGGTCAGCCCGGGTGGTGGCAGACCGCTTCGATGTTGTTGCCATCCGGGTCGAGCACGAACGCCCCGTAATAATCGGGGTGGTAATGCTCGCGGATGCCCGGGGCACCGTTGTCCGTGCCGCCGGCTGCCAGTGCGGCGCGGTGGAAAGCGTCCACGTCGGCCCGGCTGCCCGCGCTGAAAGCGATGTGCACGCCGCCATGGGCGCCCGGGGCGTTGCCGATCCAGAAGTCCGGCTTGCCGCTGCGGCCGAAGCCGGCATGGTCATGGTCGCCGGTCTGCGCGGCCGAGACCTGCATCACCACCGCGATGCCCAGCGGGGCCAGGGCCTGCTGGAAGAACGACAGGCTGCGCGCGAAATCGCCGCAGCGGATGCCAACGTGGTCGAGCATGGTGCTTCTCCTCAGTCCTGGGTGACCCAGTGCGGGGCGCGCTTGTCCAGGAAGGCGCCGAGGCCCTCCTGGCCTTCGGCCGAGACCCGCAGGCGGGCGATCAGGGCCGCGTTGTCGCGGTCGGTGGCGTCGCGGTCGCGGCCCAGCGCGACCCGCCGGACCAGCTCCTTGGCAGAGGAAGAGGCCACCGGACCGGCCTTGTCGAGCAGCCCGAGCTGGCGCTGGACGGCCTCGTCGATCCGTTCAGGCTCGATCAGCTGGTGGACCAGGCCGATGCGCAGGGCGGTCTCGGCGTCGAAATGCTCGCCGGTGGCGAACCAGCGCCGCGACTGGCGTGGGCCGATCGCGTCGATGACATAGGGCGAGATCACGGCGGGCAGCAGGCCCAGGCGGCTCTCGGTCAGGCCGAAGCGGGCGCTGGTGCTGGCGATGGCGATATCGCAGCAGGCCACCAGGCCGACCCCGCCACCGAAGGCGGCGCCCTGGACACGGGCGATGGTCGGCTTGGGCAGCTCATCCAGGGTCCGCATCAGGCGGGCCAGGGCGAGCGAGTCCTGGCGGTTGTCCTCCTCGCTGGCGGCGGCCATGCCACGCATCCACTGCATGTCCGCGCCCGCCGAGAACGAGGCGCCTTCGCCGGCCAGCACCACCGCCCGGACGTGGTCGTCGCGGCCGGCGGCCTCCAGGGCGGCCGTCAGCTGGGCGATCAACGAGGCGTCGAAAGCGTTGTGCAGGGCCGGGCGGTTCAGCCACAGGGTCAGCACCGAGGCGCTGCGTTCAATCCGTAGTGCATCACTCATGGGTCGGCTTGCTCCAGTACATGTACAGATCATAGCGGGCCATCGGTCACGGGCAATGGCGCGGCGCGTCGATGGTAGAATTGATAACCATTCCTATCATCGAGAAGGCGCTCCGTGACGTTGTCCGATCTGGCGCTGTACAGCTCCGCCGTGGTGGAGTCCGTGCAGGAAACACACGCAAACGATGCGATCGCCCGCCGACTGAAGGAGCTTGGCTTCGTCAAAGGGGAAGAGGTGCGTCTGGTCGCCCGTGGTCCCGTCGGCGCCGAGCCGCTGCTGGTGCAGGTGGGGTTCACGCGTTTCGCGCTTCGCCGCAGTGAGGCCGCCCGCATCGTGGTAACCGCGTTGCAGGCCCAGGAGGCCCGCGCATGAGCGCCGCCAGCAACGCCCTGCGCATCGCCCTGGTCGGCAACCCGAACAGCGGCAAGACCGCGCTGTTCAACCAGCTCACCGGCAGCCGTCAGAAAGTGGCCAACTACACCGGCGTCACCGTTGAACGCAAGGAAGGCCGCCTGCGTGCGCCGTCCGGCCGCGAGTTCGCCGTGCTGGATCTGCCGGGCGCCTACAGCCTGCAGCCGGCCAGCCTGGACGAAGCGATCACCCGTGACCTGTGCCGGGGCTTCTACCCCGGCGAGGCCGCGCCGGACGTGCTGCTGTGTGTGATCGATGCGACCAACCTGCGCCTGCACCTGCGCTTCGCGCTGGAGCTGCGTGAGTTGGGCAAGCCGATGATCGTGGCCCTGAACATGGTCGATGCGGCCGAGCGCCGCGGCATCAAGATCGATGTGCAGGCGCTGGAACAGGCCCTGGGTGTGCCCGTGGTGGAGACCGTGGCGGTGCGTCGCAACGGCGCGGCCAAGCTGGTCGAGCGCCTGGATGCGATGGTGCCGCACCTGCAGGCCCCGGTGGCGGTGCCTGCCGCCGAGGCCGATTACCACGCCCAGGTGCGCGACATCCTGGCCGCTTCGGTGAGCATGCCGACACGTACGGCGAAGATCGATGACGCGCTGGATCGCTGGCTGCTGCACCCGGTGTTCGGTCTGCTGACCCTGGCCGTGGTGATGTTCCTGATCTTCCAGGCGGTGTATGCCTGGGCGACGCCGGTCATGGACCTGATCGAGGCCGGTACGGCGGCACTGGGCGGCTGGATCGGTGGCGCGCTGCCGGAAGGCCCGCTCAACAGCCTGCTGACCGACGGCATCATTGCCGGCGTGGGTGGCGTGATCGTGTTCCTGCCGCAGATCCTGATCCTGTTCGCCTTCATCCTGGCGTTGGAAGAATCCGGTTACCTGCCGCGCGCGGCGTTCCTGCTGGATCGCATGATGGCGGCGGCCGGTCTGTCCGGGCGCTCGTTCATCCCGTTGCTGTCCAGCTTCGCCTGCGCGGTGCCGGGCATCATGTCCACCCGCAGCATCCAGGACCCGCGCGACCGGCTCGCCACGATCCTGGTGGCCCCGCTGATGACCTGTTCGGCGCGCCTGCCGGTGTATGCGCTGCTGATCGGCGCCTTCATCCCGCAGAAGCAGATCTGGGGCGTCTTCAACCAGCAGGGCCTGGTGTTGTTCGGCCTGTACGCGGCCGGCATCCTCAGCGCGCTGCTGATGTCCTGGACAATGAAGAGGTGGCGCCGCGACAAGAGCGAGCATCCGTTGATGCTGGAACTGCCGTCCTACCGCATCCCGCACCCGCGCGATCTGGCGGTGGGGCTGTACGAGCGCGGCATGATCTTCCTCAAGCGCGTGGGTGGCATCATCCTGGCGCTGACCATCCTGCTGTGGGTACTGCTGTCGTTCCCGGGGGCGCCGGAAAACGCGACCATGCCGGCGATCGACTACAGCTTCGCCGGCCAGATCGGCCATGCCATGGCGGTGTTCTTCGCGCCGCTGGGCTTCAACTGGCAGATCTGCATCGCACTGATCCCGGGCCTGGCCGCGCGTGAAGTGGCGGTGGCCTCGCTGGCCACGGTGTACGCGCTGTCCGCCGCCGATGACGATGCCGCCAGCCAGGCGCTGACCCCGCTGATCAGCGACGGCTGGTCGCTGGCCACCGCGCTGTCGTTGCTGGTCTGGTACATCTACGCCCCGATGTGCATCTCCACGCTGGCCACGATCAAGCGTGAAACCAACTCGTGGAAGCAGATGGGCTTTGCCACGTTCTACCTGTTCGCGGCCGCCTACATCGCCTCGCTGATCACCTACCAGGTGACCGTGGCCCTGGGCGGCGGCTGATGGAGACCGGTCTGCTGCTGCAGTACGTCGTGATCGCGCTGGCCGTGCTGGTCAGCGCGTGGGTGGTGATGAAGAAGCAGTTCCCTGGCACCGTGCGCAAGGCACGCGGGGCGATCGCGCTGGGGTTGGTGAAACCGCAGCGCGCCGCCTGGTTGCAGGCGCTGGGCCGGAAGATCGCGCCACCGGCGACCGGTGGCGGTGGTGCGTGCGGTGGTTGTGACAGCTGCGGGCCGACGCCGCCGAAGCAGCACTGAGGCGCTCGGCGGTAGAGCACGCCCTGCGGGATTGCTCAATCGCGCACCAGCCCTCCATCCACCACCAGGTTCTGCCCGGTCACCGCGCGTGACCATGGCGAAGCGAAGAACAGCACCGCATCGGCGAACTCGGCCGGGGTGGTGACGCTGCGCAACGGGGTGTTGGCCGCGATGTAGTCGAACACCGCCTCCGGCGTGGCCGCACTGGCATCCGTGGTGCGCAGCAGACCACCGGAGAGCATGTTGACGGTGATGCCCTCCGGGCCGAGATCGCCCGCCAGCGTGCGGGTCAGCGAGAGCAGGGCGGCCTTGGCCGCGGTGTAGTCGTGGTAGGGCACGACCGGGTTCTGGAACAGGTTGGTGCCGATGTTGATCACGCGGCCGAAGCGCTGCCCGCGCATGCCGGGCAGGGCGGCCTGCACCGTATTGAGTGCGCCGCGCACGCTGCCTTCGAACTGCCGGTTGAAGGCGTCCCAGCCGATCACGTCGGCCTTGTCGCGCGCATCGCCGTTGAACGAGAACGCCGCCAGTGCGTTGTTGACCACCGTGGTGATGTCACGGCCGAAGTGCTGGCGCGCCTGTGCGAACAGGGCATCGACCTGGGCGCGGTCGGTCACGTCGGCCTGGATCGCCACGCAGGCGCTGCCCAGCTCGGCCGCCAGCTTCTGCGCGGCTTCTGCGCTGGCGTGGTAGTTGATGACGACCTGTGCGCCCTCGCGGACGAAGGCGCGGACCAGATGCTGGCCGAGCCCGCGGGCACCGCCGGTGACGAGAACGAGCTGCTGCGAAAGCTGCATGGAGGGGCTGCCATGGGGATCCACCCGCTAGCGTAGCAAGCGGTGCGCGGATTTCCTCTTGTGCAGCGCCGCCGGCACCCGCTAGCCTGCATGCATGACTACCACTCCCCTACGTTTGCTCATCCACGGTGCGTCCGGCCGCATGGGCCAGGCACTGCTCCGCCTTGCCGCTGACAATCCCGCCCTGCAGGTGGTGGCCGCGGTGAACCGCCGCTCGCCGGCCCAGCGCGTGGTCGAGGGCGTGCCGCATTTCGCCAGCAGCGAGCTGGCTGGTGCCCCCCCGTTCGATGTCGCCATCGATTTCAGCCTGCCCGAGGGTTTTGATCCGGTGCTGGCGCTGTGCGTGGAGCGCGGTGCGGGCTTCGTGTCCGGCACCACCGGCATCAGTGAGGCGCAGCGCCAGGCACTGATCCAGGCGGCCGGCCGGATTCCACTGGTCTGGGCCTCCAACTTCAGCCTCGGTGTGGCGGTGCTGGATGAGCTGGTCGAGCGGGCTGCCGCTGCACTGGCCGGCTGGGACTGCGACATCGTCGAATCCCACCACACCCAGAAGAAGGACGCGCCCTCCGGCACGGCCCTGACCCTGGGCGCGGCGGCGGAGAAGGGCGGGGCGCATCCGCACTACGCCAGCCTGCGCGCCGGCGACATCGTGGGTGAGCATCTGGTCCAGTTCACCGGGCTGGGCGAGCGCATCGAGCTGACCCACCGTGCCACCAATCGGGACATTTTTGCCCGTGGGGCCCTGTTCGCGGCCAGCCAGCTGCCGGGTCGCGCGCCGGGCAGCTACCGGGTCAGGGATCTGCTGGATGGGGCCACGCCGCCGCCCGCCGTCTGAATTGGGGCCTCGGGGCAGGATGGGCGGGCGCCTGAACCGGCGCTGCGCCCTCCGTCGGCCTGAATAGGGCAATTGCACGCGGATACTGGCGCCGCACCCGGCTTGCCTTTACAATTCCCGCTCGCCGAATCACGACAGCCGGACCGGTCCAGAACCGCAGTCCGCGCTTTTTTGCAGCCGCTTTTTCGTGAAGCGCAGGCGTGACTTCGGCGACCCCTCGGTAGCCAAAGTGAGATTTCCGTGACCCAAGCCGCAATCCTCGTCCTCGAAGACGGCACCGTATTCGAGGGCGAATCCGTAGGCGCGCCCGGCCTGTCCGTTGGTGAGGTGGTGTTCAACACCGCCATGACCGGCTATCAGGAAGTGTTGACCGATCCTTCCTACGCCCGGCAGATGGTCACGCTGACCTACCCGCATATCGGCAACACCGGCATGACCGACCAGGACGATGAAGCGGCCAAGGTGTGGTCGGCCGGCCTGATCGTGCGCGATGTCCCGCGCCGCCCGAGCAACTGGCGCAGCCAGGTGTCGCTGCAGGATTGGCTGATCCAGCGCGGCGTGGTCGCCATCTCCGGCATCGATACCCGCAAGCTGACGCGCATCCTGCGCGAGCGCGGCGCCCAGAACGGTGCGCTGATGGCCGGCGAAGGCCTGAGCGTGGAAACGGCGCTGGAAGCGGCGCGCAAGTTCCCGGGCCTGAAGGGCATGGATCTGGCCAAGGTGGTCAGCACCGACAAGCGTTACACCTGGACCGAGGGCCAGCTGGATCTGGACAGCAATGCCTTCGTCAACGCCGCACCGCGTTTCAAGGTGGTGGCCTATGACTTCGGCGCCAAGCTCAACATCCTGCGCATGCTGGCCGAGCGCGGCTGCGAGCTGACCGTGGTGCCGGCGCAGACCCCGGCTGCCGAGGTGCTGGCGATGAATCCGGACGGCGTGTTCCTGTCCAACGGCCCGGGCGATCCGGAGCCGTGCGATTACGCGATCGCCGCGATCAAGACCTTCCTGGAGAAGAAGGTGCCGACCTTCGGCATCTGCCTGGGTCACCAGCTGCTGGCGCTGGCCTCCGGCGCGAAGACGGTCAAGATGGGCCACGGCCACCACGGCGCCAACCACCCGGTCCAGGATCTGGACGGCGGCCGCGTGATGATCACGTCGCAGAACCATGGCTTCGCGGTGGATGAAGCCTCGCTGCCGGCGACCCTGCGCGTGACCCACCGCTCGTTGTTCGACGGCACCAACCAGGGCATGGCCCGCACCGACGTGCCGGCGTTCTCGTTCCAGGGCCACCCGGAAGCCTCGCCGGGCCCGCACGATGTCGGTCCGCTGTTCGACCGGTTCGTGACGATGATGGCCGAGGCCAAGGCGTGATGCGCAGCCCCGCGCTGCTGCTGTCGCTGGTGTGCCTGACCGGTGTGGCCCAGGCCGCACCGGCGTCCGATACGCAGGTGCAGGCGGTCATGCAGAAGTTGAGCATGGGCACGCTGGGCACCGACATGGCCAAGCTGATGATCGACAACGTGCCGGCGCTCAAGGCCCTGCCCGAGACCGATCGCCAGTGCGCGCATGCGCCGATCCAGAATCTGCTCGATGCGCAGTTCCGTCACTCGGTGATCACCGGCCTCGGCAACGACGGCGACCAGGTGATCGCCGAGTGGTCGCGCTTCCTGGGGACGCCCGGCGGCAAGAGCCTGTCCTCGGCCTTCGCCGGTGCCAATCCCGCGACGATGGCGGAAAAGGCCAACGTGAACCTGAGCGAGAAGGACCGCGCCGAGGTGACCGCGTTCCTGGCCAGCCCGGCCTACACCCGCTTCATCGCCACGTTCGACACCGAATCGGAGCTGCCCGACGACATCGGCGTGCAGCTGGCGAAAGGACTGCAGGACCAGTGCCGGATCGCGCTGAACCCCGACGATATTTCCTGATCGACAGCGTGCGATCACCCCCATCTGCCTCGCTGTCCAGACTTAGAGAAGACAATGCCCAAGCGCACTGACCTTAAAACCATCCTCATCATCGGTGCCGGCCCGATCGTCATCGGCCAGGCCTGTGAGTTCGACTACTCTGGCGCGCAGGCCTGCAAGGCACTGCGCGACGAGGGTTACCGCGTGGTGCTGGTCAACAGCAATCCGGCCACCATCATGACCGACCCAGAGATGGCTGACGCCGTCTACATCGAGCCGATCAACTGGCAGACGGTCGAGAAGATCATCGCCAAGGAAAAGCCCGACGCGCTGCTGCCGACCATGGGCGGCCAGACCGCGCTGAACTGCGCACTGGATCTGGCCGACAACGGCGTGCTGGAGAAGTACAACGTTGAACTGATCGGCGCCAAGCGCGACGCGATCCGCATGGCCGAAGACCGCGAGCTGTTCCGCGTGGCCATGGGTGAGATCGGCCTGGAGTGCCCGTCCGCTGCGGTGGCGCACACGCTGGAAGAAGCGATCGACATCCAGACCCGCGTCGGCTACCCGACCATCATCCGCCCCAGCTTCACCCTGGGCGGCAGCGGCGGCGGCATCGCCTACAACCGCGAAGAGCTGGTGGATATCGTGACCCGCGGCCTGGAACTGTCGCCGACCACCGAAGTGCTGGTGGAAGAATCGGTGCTGGGCTGGAAGGAATTCGAGATGGAGGTGGTGCGCGACACCGCCGACAACTGCATCATCGTCTGCTCGATCGAGAACCTGGACCCGATGGGCGTGCACACCGGTGACTCGATCACCGTGGCCCCGGCCCAGACCCTGACCGACAAGGAATACCAGCGCCTGCGCGATGCCTCCATCGCCGTGCTGCGCAAGATCGGCGTGGATACCGGCGGTTCGAACGTGCAGTTCGGCATCAGCCCGACCACCGGCCGCGTGGTCGTGATCGAAATGAACCCGCGCGTATCGCGTTCCTCGGCGCTGGCCTCCAAGGCCACCGGCTTCCCGATCGCCAAGGTCGCGGCCAAGCTGGCCGTGGGTTACACCCTGGACGAATTGAAGAACGAAATCACCGGTGGTCTGACCCCGGCCTCGTTCGAACCGTCGATCGATTACGTCGTCACCAAGATTCCGCGCTTCGCCTTCGAGAAGTTCCCGGCCGCCGATGCGCGCCTGACCACCCAGATGAAGTCGGTGGGCGAGGTGATGGCGATGGGCCGCACTTTCCAGGAGTCGCTGCAGAAGGCCCTGCGTGGCCTGGAAACCGGCAAGATCGGCCTGGACCCGACCGGTCTGGACCTGTCAAACGAAGACGACATCACCACCATCAAGCGCGAGCTCAAGGCCCCGGGCCCGGAGCGCCTGTTCTTCGTGGGGGATGCGTTCCGCGCCGGTTTCAGCGTGGAAGAGGTCTTCGCGCTGTCGCACATCGACCCGTGGTTCCTGGACCAGATCGAAGAGATCATCCAGGCCGAAGCCGAGGTGGCCGCCGACGGCATCGACGCACTCGATGCTGCACGTCTGCGCAAGCTCAAGCGCGCCGGATTCTCCGATGCCCGCCTGGCCGAACTGACCGGCACCAACGAAGCGGCCGTGCGCGCGCTGCGTCGTGCCCACAAGGTCCGCCCGGTATACAAGCGCGTGGATTCCTGCGCCGCCGAGTTCGCCACCAGCACCGCGTACCTGTATTCGACCTACGAGGACGAGTGCGAAGCGGCGCCTAGCAACCGCGACAAGATCATGATCCTGGGCGGCGGTCCGAACCGTATCGGCCAGGGCATCGAGTTCGACTACTGCTGCGTGCATGCGGCACTGGCGCTGCGCGAGGATGGGTATGAAACCATCATGGTCAACTGCAACCCGGAAACCGTCTCCACCGATTACGACACCTCCGACCGCCTGTACTTCGAGCCGCTGACGCTGGAAGACGTGCTGGAGATCGTCGAGCTGGAACAGCCGAAGGGCGTGATCGTGCAGTACGGTGGCCAGACCCCGCTGAAGCTGGCGCGCGCGCTGGAAGCCAACGGCGTGCCGGTGATCGGCACCTCGCCGGACTCCATCGATCTGGCCGAAGACCGCGAGCGCTTCCAGCAGCTGGTCGACAAGCTCGGCCTGAAGCAGCCGCCGAACCGCATCGCCCGCAACGACCAGGAAGCCCTGCTGCTGGCCCGCGAGATCGGCTACCCGCTGGTGGTGCGCCCGAGCTACGTGCTGGGCGGCCGTGCGATGGAAATCGTCTACGGTGAATCCGATCTGGCCCGCTACGTCCGCGACGCGGTGAAGGTCTCCAACGATTCGCCGGTGCTGCTGGACCGCTTCCTGGACAACGCCGTGGAAGTGGACGTGGACATCATTGCCGACAAGGACGGCAACGTGCTGATCGGCGGCGTGATGGAGCACATCGAAGAAGCCGGCGTGCATTCGGGTGATTCGTCCTGCTCGCTGCCGCCGTACTCGCTGTCGGCTGAAACCCAGGCCGAGCTGCGTCGCCAGGTGGTCGAGCTGGCCAAGGCCCTGAACGTGGTCGGCCTGATGAATACCCAGTTCGCGATCCAGACCGGCGAGAACGGCGAAGACATCGTCTACCTGCTGGAAGTGAACCCGCGTGCCTCGCGCACCGTGCCGTTCGTCTCCAAGGCCACCGGCATGCCGCTGGCCAAGATCGCCGCGCGCTGCATGGCCGGCAAGACGCTGGCCGAGCAGGGCGCGACCAAGGAAATCGTGCCAGGCTACTACTCGGTCAAGGAAGCGATCTTCCCGTTCGCCAAGTTCCAGGGCGTCGATCCGATCCTCGGGCCGGAGATGCGCTCCACCGGTGAGGTGATGGGCGTGGGCCGCAGCTTCAGTGCCGCCTTCGCACGTGCGCAGGAAGCCGGTGGCATCAAGGCGCCGCCGCTGGGCAAGGCCTTCGTTTCGGTCCGTGATCCGGACAAGAAGCGCGTGCTGCCGGTCGCCAAGGCACTGGTCGAGCGCGGCTACACCCTGGTCGCGACCCGTGGCACCGGCGCGTGGCTGCAGGAGCACGGCATGACCTGCGAAATCGTCAACAAGGTGGTCGAAGGCCGTCCGCACATCGTGGATTCGATCAAGAACGGCGAGATCGTTTACATCGTCAACACGACCGAAGGTCGTGCGGCGATCAATGACTCGTTCTCGATCCGTCGCGAAGCGCTGCAGCATCGCGTGACCTATTCGACCACCATCGCCGGCGCCATGGCGCTGGTGCAATCACTGGAATTCCGCGGTACCGGCCCCGTCTGGTCGCTGCAGGAACTGCACAAGGAGTTGAACGCATGAGAGCACCGATCACCCTGAAGGGCGCGCAGCGTCTGCGCGAAGAGCTTGACCACCTGAAGTCGGTCAAGCGCCCGAAGGTCATCGCGGCGATCGCCGAGGCACGCGAACACGGCGATCTGAAAGAGAACGCCGAGTACCACGCCGCGCGCGAAGAGCAGGGCTTCATCGAAGGCCGCATCAAGCAGCTGGAAGGTGAGCTTTCGCATGCCGAGATCATCGACATCACCAAGCTCAACGCCGGCAGCAAGGTGGTGTTCGGCGCCACGGTCGAGCTGTCGGACGTGGAGAATGATGAAGAGAAGCGCTACCAGATCGTGGGCGACCTGGAAGCGGACATCAAGCTGGGCCTGATCGCGATCTCCTCGCCGCTGGCCCGTGCCTTGATCGGCAAGCTGGAAGGCGATGCGGTCACCATCGACGCACCGGCCGGCCAGCGCGAGTACGAAATCGTCAGCGTCCAGTACCTGGACTGACGGCGATGGCCACGGCGACGTTGTTGCTGCCGGCGCGCAGCCGGTTTCCGGCGGCGCCGTTGCCCGATGACGTCGCCAAAGCGCTGGGGCGTGCGCAGCGCCACAGCGCCGAGGCGGGCGAACGCGCCCAGCTGCGTCGGCATTTCCAGACGCAGCCGGACGCGTGGTCCGCCGCCGCCCTGACCCGCCAGCTGGATGGCGGCGATGCCGATGGGGCGGTGTGGTTGCGGGCCGATCCGGCCAATGTTGTGCCGGACATGCATGGCGCACGCCTGATGGGGCACGGGGATACCCTGCGGCCGGATCTGGCCGATGTCATGCACCTGCTGCCGGCGTTGCAGCCGTTGTTTGCCGGGTTCGGCTTCGTGCTGGATGCCCCGGTGCCGTCACGCTGGTACCTGCGGCTGCCGCCGGGCACCACGCTGCCCGCATTCGCCGAGCCTGATGAAGTGCTCGGCGATGATCTGTTCGCCCATCTGCCCGAAGGCGATGCAGGCCGCCGCTGGCGCGCCTTGTTGACCGAGGCACAGGTGGTGTTGCACCAGCATGAATGGAACCAGCAGCGCGTGGCCGACGGCAAGCGCGCGATCAATTCGCTGTGGTTCTGGGGTGGCGGTGAGCTGCCTGAGCGCGTGACCACCCCGCATGCCCAGGTCCGCAGCCGCGATGCGCTGCTGCAGGCGCTGGCCAGGGCGGCGGGCCTGCAGGCCGATGGCGAGCAGACCGTGGATGCGCTGGTGGACCTGCGCCAGCTGCGCTCACTGGAGCAGCTGGGCAATGAGGCGATCCGCCCGTTGCTGGCGGCGATCGCACGCGGGGAATTGAAACGGCTGGTGCTGGATTTCGAGGACGGGGCCCGCGTGGAGATCGACAAGAGCCAGCGCTGGCGGTTCTGGAAGAAGCCGGTGCAGTTGCACGATCTCTGAGTGCATGCCCAAGGACAGCCGGCCAGCGGTCGGCTCTGCCGGTAGCGGGGCGGTATCATGCTCGCGCATGTCATCGATCGAGCCCGTTTTGACCCCGTCTGAAGCACCCCGTATCCAGCGCCGTCCTGCCGCCGCCGTCAGCGAGTGGCCGTCCTCCATGTTGCCGTTGCTGCAGCGCTTGTACGCCGCGCGCGGGGTGACCGATGCCGCGCAGGCCCAGCCGAAGCTGGCCCAGCTGCATGCGCCGGATCTGCTGGGCAGCATGCAGGCCGCGGTAACGCTGCTGGCCGATGCGATCGCCCACAACGAACGCATCCTGATCGTCGGCGATTTCGACTGCGATGGCGCCACCGCCTGTGCGGTCGGGGTGCGCGGCCTGCGCATGCTCGGCGCGCGCGATGTGGTGCACGCGGTGCCCAACCGCATGCTGCATGGCTATGGGCTGTCGCCATCGCTGGTGGCCGAACTGGCCCCGCTCAATCCGGGCCTGCTGGTCACGGTCGACCATGGCATCGCCTGCCATGCCGGCGTCAACGCGGCCAAGGCACTGGGCTGGAAAGTACTGGTCACCGATCACCATCTGCCGGGCGAGCACCTGCCGCCGGCCGATGCCATCGTCGACCCCAACATCAGCGGCGATGCGTTCCCCAGCAAGGCACTGGCCGGCGTCGGGGTCATCTTCTACGTGTTGATGGCGCTGCGCCGCCACCTGCGCGAGCAGGGCGCGTACGCCACGGCACCTGAGCCGGACCTGCTGACCCTGCTGGATCTGGTCGCAGTGGGCACCGTTGCCGATCTGGTCGCGCTGGATGACAACAACCGCGCCCTGGTCTCGGCCGGCCTGCGCCGGCTGCGCAGCGGCAAGGGCTGCGTCGGCCTGCAGGCGCTGATCGAGGCCAGTGGTCGTGACGCCTCGCGGCTCACTGGCAGTGACATTGGTTTCGCGCTCGGCCCACGGTTGAACGCCGCTGGCCGGCTGGAAGACATGGCACTGGGCATCGAGCTGCTGCTCACTGAAGACCGCGCCCACGCGCGTGAGATCGCCATGACGCTGGAGTCGATCAACACCGAGCGCCGTGCGGTCCAACAGCTGATGACCGACGACGCGGAGCTGGCAGTGTCCCGTGCAGTGCTCAGCGCCGAGGGCGTGCGCCCGGTTGCGGCCTGCCTGTTCGATGCCGAATGGCACCCCGGTGTGGTCGGGCTGGTGGCGTCCAAGATGAAGGATCGGCTGCACCGGCCGGTGATCGCGTTCGCACCTTCAGAGCCCGGCGGCGATTCGCTGCGGGGCTCGGCGCGCTCGATTCCCGGCTTCCATATCCGTGACGCGCTGGCCTTGGTCAACGCGGCGCACCCGGGCCTGATCGACAAGTTCGGTGGCCACGCCATGGCTGCCGGCCTCAGTCTGCCGCATGCGCAGCTGGCCGCGTTCGAGCAGGCCTTCGTGGACGTGGTGGAGCGCACGCTGGATCCGCTCTCGCTGCAGCAGCTGCTGCTCACCGACGGCGAGCTGTTGCCGCAGGAGCTGGATTTCGCCCATGCCGAGGCGCTGCGCCTGGCCGGCCCGTGGGGGCAGGGCTTCCCCGAGCCGTTGTTCGATGGTCACTTCCAGGTGGCGCGCTGGCAGGTGCTCAAAGAGAAGCACCTGAAACTGAGCCTGCGCGTGCCGGGCCGGGCCGAGCCGGTCAGCGCCATCCACTTCAGCGGCTGGAGCGGCAACGCGCCGGCCAACCGCGTCCATATCGCGTACCGCCTCGTCAGCGACGACTACCGCGGCGGTGGCGCGATCCAACTGATCGTGGAGCACTGCGCCGACGCGTAACCGGGCGGGTGCGGATTATTCGCGCACCTGCGTCACCAGTGTCGGCATTTCCCAGGCGCCGCCGGCGGCGACCAGGCGGCACAAGCCGGTGCTGCTGTCGGCGGTCCTGACGAACTGCGTGCCGGTCCAGCCCCAGGTGGTGGAGTACCAGCAATCGCCCAGCCCGCGGCCCTTGTGCGCCTCCTGGATGGTGCGTACGTCATCACCCACGGCTGCCGTGGTGACCAGCCGCGGCTGGTACGGCGCGCGGTCGTTGACCACCCAGTAACCATCACCGGTGTTGTACGCGGCGCGCCAGCAGCTCAGTGACACCAGCAGCTTGTCGGCGCTGAGCCGCTGCACCGTCAGCGCTTCGGGTTCCTCGCCGGGTGACAGGCTGCCGCTGGGTCCCAGCGCTTCGCAATCGTCGGCTGACGTCACCGCTGCGAGGGCGGCACGCAGCGCCGGCGATGCGGCCAGCGCGGTGTCCGCCGGGCGGGTCGCCACCGGCTTGCCCAGCCGCACGACCGGCACCGGCAGTGCCGGCGGCACCGAGGATTCGGCGAGGGTGCCTTTGCGCATCAGGGCGCCCGGCGTGCCCAGGCGGCCCTGGAACGCATCCATCTTCAACAACACGGCCGAGGCGCCCTGATCAGAGACCGTCCAGCGCGCGCCATCGTCGCCGATCAGCTCGATGCGGCTGTTGCGTGTCAGCGAGGTAAGCAGGGCAGCGAGCTGCTTCGCAGAAAAGGTGGCGGTGCCCTCGGCGGCATCAAACTGCATCGGGCCCAGCGAGGTGCCGTTGATCTGCAGGCTGAGCCGCCGGGTGGCGGTGTTGTCGTCGTATTGGCCGAGCATCAGTTCAGCCTGCACCGGCTGGTCCGGCCCGCCCGCGCGGGTGAGCAGGATCGAGACCGGGTCGCCGCCATTGTCGTCGGCCTGATAACCGGCGGCGCGGCAGGTACGGGTGTTGTCGCAGGCCAGCGTCCAGTCGTGGTGGGTGAACGTCACGCCCTCGATGGGGGCGGCGGCGTGACCGGGCAGGGTGAGCCCCATCAACAGCGGGGCGGTCAACAACAGGCGCATGCGGCATCCTTGGTCCATCAATCCGTGGAGGGCGATCTTGGCCCAGCACGGATGAGGCGTCCATGACCGGAACAGGCGATTGCCGCCGCTCAACCCCGTTCTCGTGCGCCGTGCGTTCAATGAGGTGTCATCGGATCAGGAGCGTCACATGGGACTCGCACTGCGCAGTATCGGTCTGCTCGCGCTGCTGTGCTGGCAGCTGCCCAGCGCCCACGCACAGGCGCGGCGTTTCCCGCCGCCACGCCCGCCGATCCTGCAGGTCGCCGGCGCCGAGGTGCCGGTGCGGCTGACCGAGGCCCGTATCGACAGCCGCGTCATGGCGGGGCTGGGTGAGACCACGATCGAGTTGACCTTCCACAATCCCAACGCGCGGGTGCTGGAAGGGCAGCTGGCGTTCCCGCTGGCCGCGGGCCAACAGGTGGCCGGGTTCGCACTGGATATCGACGGTGAGCTGCGCGACGCGGTGCCGGTCCCCAAGGCGCAGGGCCGCCAGGTGTTCGAGGCGATCGAGCGCCGCCAGGTTGATCCGGGGCTGCTGGAACAGACCGCCGGCAATCAGTTCCGGCTGCGGCTCTATCCCATCCCGGCGCGTGGTGAGCGTCGCGTCCGTCTGGTGCTGCGCGACAGCCTGCCGACCGTCCCGCAGGGCCTGCAGTGGTCATTGCCCGTGTTCTTCGCACGGCAGGCGGAGCAGGTGAAGGTCCGGCTGGAGGCCAACGGGACGGGCCAGCCGGTCGCCGTGGGCGTCAATCCGCTCGGGTTCACGTTGAAGACCGGCGCCTATGTGGCGCAGTGGCAAGGGCGCGGTGCGGATCTGCCCGCACAACTGCAGTGGAGCCTTCCGCTCGCCCGCAGCGCTGACGTGGTCACCGGGCTGCATGAGGGGCAGCGCTATCTGCTGGCCAGCGTGCCGGTTCGCACGTCCACCGCGCCGCGCGTTCTGCCTCGGCGCATCGGCCTGCTCTGGGACGCGTCGGGCTCGGCAGGGTCACGCGACCGCGCGGCCGAACTGGCGGTGCTGGATCGCTACTTCAACGCCCTCGGCACCGGTCAGGTCCAGCTGACCGTGCTGCGTGACCGCAGCGAAACGCCGCAGCAGTTCCCGGTGACCCAGGGCGACTGGTCAGCACTGCGCGAGTACCTGCGGGCACTGCCCAACGATGGCGCCAGTGCGCTGGGTGACTGGACGCCGAACCCCGCCATCGGCGAGTACCTGCTGGTCAGCGATGGCCTGGCCAACTACGGCAGCCAGACCTTGCCCACCCTGTCGCCCGATCAACGCCTGTATGCGCTGAGCAGCGCCGGTGCGAAGACCGACACCCCGCGCCTGCGCGCCTGGACCGGCGCCCATCACGGGCAGCTGCTGCAGGTGAGCAGTGAGGCAGAGGTGCCGGGCGTGATGTCGCTGCTGCTCCAGCAGCCGGTCGACGTGGCCGATGTTGTGGCACGTGGCGTGGAGGACGTGAACGTGGATGCCGCCAGCGCCACGCAGGGGTGGATCCGTGTCACCGGCCGCGTGCTGCGTCCCGATGCGACGGTGCTGCTGTCTCTTCGCGGTGGCGGCAGCGATCCGCAGCCGATCACCCTCAGCGTCGCGAACGCACGGGGGATGGAAGGCGGCCTGGTCGCCCACGCATGGGCGAATGCCCGGTTGGCAGCACTGGCGGCGGACCCGGCCGGGGCGCAGGCGTCCAAGGCGTTGTCGCAGCAGTTCGGGATGGTGACGGCCGATACGTCGCTGCTGGTTCTTGAAACGTTGGACGACTACCTGCGTTACGGCATCCGGCCGCCGGCACCGCTGCGCGCCGCCTACGACCAGCGCCATGCGTTGACGGTGGCGGATGTGGCAAGCGAGCGGAAGCGCCGCCTGGATGGCATCGCCCGCCAGTTCGCCGAGCGCGAACAGTGGTGGAATACCCGCTGGCCCAAGGATGCGCCGCCGCGACCCAAGCCGGAATCCCGATCCGTCGCCGCGCCAGTCGCCATGGCGATGGCCGCGCCACCGCCGGCACCTGCGGCGCCGATGGCGCTGGACCGTGTCGAGCTGACCGCGTCGGCGGTTGCCGATCAGGAAGAGGCAACCACCGAGCGCCGCGCTAAATCTGCACCCAAGGCCAACAGCGGCCAGATCACCCTGACGCTGGCGCCGTGGGCACCGGATTCGGCCTATGCACGCCGCCTGCGCGATGCCACGCCGGCGCAGCTGTATCCGCTGTATCTGCAGGAGCGCGAACAGCACGCTGGCAGCAGCGCGTTCTATCTGGACGTGGCCGATCTGCTGCTGGCCAGCGGACAGCGTGACCTGGCCCTGCGCGTGCTCTCCAACCTGGCTGAGATGCAGCTGGAAAACCGCCACGTGCTGCGCGTGCTCGGTTATCGCCTGATGCAGGCCAAGGCGCCGGCACTGGCCGTGCCGGTGTTCCGCCAGGTGCTGGCGATGGGCGAGGAGGAGCCGCAGAGTTTCCGTGACCTCGGCCTGGCGCTCGAAGCGGCCGGGCAGTACCAGGCGGCGGTGGCATCGCTGTATGAAGTGGTGGTGCGCCCGTGGGATGGGCGGTTCGACGGTATCTCGCTGATCGCGCTGGACGAACTGACCCGGCTGATCGCGCGCGAGCGTGTGGATGCTTCCGCGGTCGACCCGCGTCTGCGCCGTGCGATGCCGTTGGACCTGCGCGTGGTGCTGAGCTGGGACAGCGATAACAGCGACATGGACCTGTGGGTCACCGATCCCAACGGCGAGCGCGCGTACTACGGCAACCGGCTGACCTACCAGGGCGGGCAGATGTCGCAGGACTTCACCGGCGGCTATGGCCCGGAGCAGTTTTCGTTGCGTGATGCCAAGCCCGGCACTTACAGGATCGAAGCGAACTACTTCGGCAGCCGCGAGCAGCTGGTCACCGGCGCCACCACGTTGATGCTGCGCCTGAGCACCAAGTGGGGCAGCCGCGACCAGCGCGACCAGCAGGTCACGCTGCGGTTGAAGGACCGGGCGGAGACGGTGCTGGTCGGGGAGTTCGAGGTGAAGTAGCCGCCTAGCCGGCCCGCGGCGATCCCGCTGCTGCTCCAACGGCGGTGGGACTCTGCCCCTGCAACCGCTGCCGGCGCAGTCCGAAAAGAGGGCGCAACCAATCGACGCGACGGATCAGCCCTTCGTGCAGCAGCAGGCAGCCCGCCACCGTCCCGGCCACGACCAGCAGCGGCTCCCACCACAGCCCAAGATGCAGCGGCTTGAGCCAGAACAGGAGCGCGATGATCAGGCTCTGGTGCAGGATGTACCAGGGATACACCGCCTCGGTGCAGTACGGCAGCCAGCGGAATGGGCGATCCAGGTACACCTTGGCCCAGCCGAGCACGGTCAGCAGCACGGCCCACAGGTACAGCGACTGGCTGGCCATCACCTGCACCGTCCAGATGCTGTCCGGCCACTGCCGCAACAGGGAATCGGCCGGCAACACCCGCCCCAGGATGCGGATGCCGAAGTACCAGCACGCCGCAAAGACCGCCACCCCCAGGGTGAGCCGGCGCAGCTCGACCACGCGTGCCCAGAACGGGGTGGCGCGGGCAAGCAGATAGCCGGCCAGGAACACCGTGCCGTACTTGGCGTGCTGGTACCAATCGCCGAACAGCAGGTTGGTGGAGGGAAACAGGGGATCGAGCCAGGCCACCCAGCCGAAGGAGAGCAGCGAGGGCAATCCGATCAGCATCGGCGCCGGCGCCCGGGCATAGCGCTCCACCGCGCGGCGCACCGCAGGGGTATCCAGTACCGGCATCAGCAGCGCCAGCACCAGTGTGTAGACCCATAGGTAGGCCAGGTACCACAGGTGGTTCCAGGTGATGCGCAGTTGCCAGCCGGCAAACGTGTCCTGCGGCCAGGCCGGCATCTGCCAGTAGCGCAGCAGGAAGGCGCCGAAGCCGGGCTCGATCTGTCCGTTGGTCAGTGCCTCGGCGTAGGGCTGGATCGGCACCACGACGAACATTCCGAACAGCAGCGGCAGCAGCAACCGCCACGTGCGCAGCACGGCAAAGCGCGCGATGCGCGCCTCGGGCCGCATCAGGGCGATGGCGATACCGGAGAGCAGGAACAGCAACGGCATCCGCCAGCGGTTCACCAGCAGCATCGGCCACTGCAGCCACTCGGCGGTGTACTCGCTCTTGAGATGGAAGCCCCAGCCATCCACGTAGGCCATGGCGGTGTGATAGAGGATGAGCAGGGCGAAGGCGAGCACGCGCAGGGCGTCGATGTCGTGGCGGCGTGGCATGGACGGGGCAGGCAGGAAAGGAGACTGCACGGTGCGCAGTCGCCGCGCGGTCCGCCATGGCGGAGGGGCCTGCCGCCGGGGGCAAGTGACGAATGGCGGTCGCCAAGGGACGGGTGGGGCGCACTACCATGGCCTGATGAGTCAGGCTGACGACCCTTTGCGAATGGACGATTCAATGGCGAACGGACGTGCCGCGCGGTGGCGGCCGCGTGCGCGGATGCTGGTGTGGTCGGTCATCCTGTTGACCACGGCGGTGGCCAATGCGCTGGTGGAAGTGATGGATGCGGGCCGCCGTGGCGAAGACCTGGGCCTGTGGCAGCCGATGATCTGGGAGCTGAGCAGCGTCACGATGATCCTGCTGACGCTGCCGGTCCTGTGGTGGGGCTGCCAGCGTTGGCCGCTGCACGCCGATACCTGGAAACGACGGCTGCCGCTGTACCTGCTGGCCAGCGTGGCGTGGTCGCTGGTGCATGTCACCGGGATGATGGGGCTGCGCCATCTCGCTTATGCCGCGCTCGGCTACCACTACCAGGACGATGCCACCTGGCCGGTACGCTTGATGTACGAGTACCTCAAGGATGTCCGTGCCTTCTTCACCTTCGTGGCGATCGAGCACTTCTTCAGCTGGTTCGGGCGGCGCCGGCAGGGCGAGGCCCACCTGCTGGTGGCGCCGGATGATGCGCCCCCGGTGGACGCCGTGGAGCGCCCGGAGCGGTTTCTGGTGCGCAAGCTGGGCCGCGACTTCCTGGTCGCCACCGGTGATATCGAGTACGCCCAGGCGGCCGGCAACTACGTCAACCTGCGGGTGCGCGGGCACGACTACCCGCTGCGCAGCACCATGGCGGCGCTGGAAGAACGATTGGATCCGGCGCTGTTCGTGCGTGCCCACCGCAGCTGGCTGGTGAATGTGCGGCACCTGGTCTCGATCGAGCCGCTGGACGGGGGCGAGGCCCTGCTGCACATGGACGATGGCGGCCGGGTGCCGTGCAGCCGCCGGCAGCTGCCCTCGTTCCGGCAGGCGCTGGCCGTGCAGGGGGCGGCGTGAGATCAATGCGTACGGGGGGGGGGGGGGCCCCCCGCCGGCTTGGCCCGGCCAGCCCCGGGTACGCGATTTTGGGCCGGCTTTTAGCCCG